>JAHWKB010000334.1 GCA_019348115.1 Actinomycetota bacterium
CACACGTCTGGCGGTGGCCCGGCTCCGAACCAGAGCGGATGGTGTGGACCGGCGAGGGGCGTACCTTCACCGTCGTCAGCGACGCACCCTTCGACCAGGTCATGGCCGCGGTGCAAGGCTTCCCGAACGACGTGCCGGGCGGGGTGTGGACGCGGATGGAACGGGGCATCGGCCGGGTCGCCGGCTGGTTGTGGCCCTTCGACTGACGGAGCGACGGTGAGCGAGCACGACCTCGACGAGCTGCGACGCCGCTGGGGACCCGGACGAGGGTCCGCCCGGCCGACGTCCGGCGCCGACGCGGCCGGAGGTGCGCCCGACGCCACGGATGCGCCCGGTGCCGCCCACGTACCCGACGCCACCGATGACGACCGTCCCCCCGACGTGCACGACGCGGCTGCCCGGCCCGACCTGGGACCGCCGCCCGCCACGGCCCGGCCGTTCCCCCTGCCGCCACCGGCCGCGTGGAACGCCGACGACGAGGGCCCCGGCTCCCCGCGCGGCTCGATCCGACCCCCCGACACGACCGGGACGGTCGACGCCCCCCTCCCCGGACCGCTCGGGCTCCGGGGACGGGGCATCGCGACCGGCCTCGTCGGCGCGCTCGTCGGCGCCGTCCTGGGCACCGCCGGCACGCTCGCGGTCGTCCGCTCCACCCCCGCGTTCACGGGCACCCGGAGCGTCGTGCAGGCGCCCGTCGTGACGAACGAGGACGGGACGGCCACCGCCAACGTGGTCCCCGCCGTCGCCCAGGCGGTCACCCCGTCGGTCGTCCGCATCGACGTGCTGACCTCGCAGGGGACCGGCGACGCGCGGGTCACCCGCGAGATCGGGCTCGGCTCCGGCGTCATCTACCGCTCGGACGGCTACATCCTCACCAACAACCACGTCGTCGAGGACGCCAACGAGCTGCGCGTCCGGCTCGCGAACGGCGACTCGCTGCCGGCCGAGCTCATCGGGACCGACCCCCTGAACGACCTCGCCGTGCTGCGGGTCGACCGCACCGGGCTCCCCGCCATCAACCTGCGTGAGGAGCCCGCGATCGTCGTCGGCGAGACCGCCATCGCGATCGGCTCGCCGTTCGGGCTCGACGCCTCGGTCACCGCCGGCGTGGTGTCGGCCATCAACCGCGACATCCAGGTGCCCGAAGAAGGCGGAGCGCTCGTGATCCCCGCGGTCGTGCAGACCGACGCCGCGATCAACCCGGGGAACTCCGGCGGGGCGCTCGTCGACGCGAGCGGCCGGCTGATCGGCATCAACACCGCCATCCTCTCCGCCACCGGCGGCAGCCAGGGCGTCGGGTTCGCGATCCCCGTCTCGCAGGCCGTCGCGTCCGCGGAGGAGCTCATCGAGGTCGGGTTCGTGCGCCACCCGTTCCTCGGGATCACGGGCGTCGACCTGACCCCCGAGGTCGCGGACGAGTTCGACCTCGACGTCGCGGGAGGCGCGGTCGTGGACTCGGTCCAGGAGGGCAGCGCCGCCGACCGCGCCGGCCTCGAGCAGAACGACATCATCGTGGCGCTGAACGGCGAGCCCATCGAGAGCATGTCCGATCTCGTCGTGTCGCTGCGGCGGTTCAAGCCCGACGACGTGGTCACGCTCGACCTCGTCCGCGACGGCGAGGAGCTGCGGGTCGAGGTCACCCTCGACGAGCGGCCCCGCTGACCGCGGAGGGGCCTGCCGCCCGTCGGTAGGCTCGCTCCGGCGCCGCCCGGCGTCCGACGGAGCGCGGGAGGAGGTGCGACATCGGCAACTTCGGCTTCCAGGAGATGGTGCTCGTCGCCGCGGTCGCGCTCGTCGTGTTCGGCCCCGATCGGCTCCCCGAGCTCGCCCGCAACGCCGGCAGGATGGTCGCACGCTTCCGGGCCGAGACGTCGCGGTCGGTCGCCGACCTCAAGCGCGCTGCCGACCTCGAGGACCTCGACCGTGAGCTCCGCGGCCTGCGTCAGGACCTGTCCTCGGTGAGGTCGTCGGTGACCGGTGCGTTCCTGGCGGAGCCGGCGCGGCCGCGGACGCGCCCCGCCGACGCGCCGCCGCCGATCGATCCCGAGGCGCCGTGATGGTCCGTCGTTCCACCGTCGCGGCCGGCGCGGCCGTCCTCGGCTCCTACGCCGCGCTCAGGTCCACCCACGCCCAGGCCTGGGACCGTCGCGCCGGCGTCGCCCTGTCGCGGCCCCTCGGCCGCGTGGGCGACGCGGTGATCTCGTCCGGGACCGACCTCGGCTCCGTCTACGCCATCGCCGGCGTCAGCGCGGTGCTGGCCGCGACGGGGCGACGCCGCGCCGCCGTCGACGTGCTGGGCGCCGGCGCCGTCGGGTGGACCGTGGCGCAGGGGGTGAAGCCGCTCGTGAAGCGCGAGCGGCCGTACCAGGCGCACGGCGCGTTCCGCCTCGTGGCCGAGCCCGCCGGCGACTCGTGGCCGAGCGGGCACGTCGCCGTCGCCGGCGCGATGGCGGGCGCCCTGACGCCGGCGATGTCGCCCGCGGCGCGGCTCGGGACCTTCGTGCTCGCGATGTTCGTGTCCGTGTCACGGATCTACGTGGGCGTGCACTACCTGACCGACGTGGTCGCGGGCCTCGGGCTCGGCGTGCTGTCGGCCCGCGGCTGGACCGCGGCGCGCAGGGCCGTCCGTCGCTGGCGCCGTCGCTGAGGACGGAGCCGGCGCCGTCGCTGAGGACGGAGCCGGCGCGGCGCCTGATCCCGTCAGGGATCAGCTCACGCTGAGCGGGAGCTTGCGGCC
>JAHWKB010000018.1 GCA_019348115.1 Actinomycetota bacterium
CCCTCGTGGAGCGCGAGCTCGCCCTGCATGAGCCGGCGCACGGGTCCGAGATCGCAGTCGAACGCGCGGTCGGCGCGGTCGAGGAGCTCGCGGAACCAGTCGGGGTGCGCCTCCCGGACCTCCCTCGGGACGAGGAGGTCGACGACCTCGCCGGCCCCCCGGGGCCGCGCGGACGAGATCCCCACGACGCGGTAGCCGTGGGCGACGAGGTCGTCCGCGGGGACGCGACCCAGCCGCTCGTTCGACACCGTCACGGTCACGGTCGTCGCGCCCGGGACCACGGGGAGGGAGCGCACCCACGACAGCCCGTGGGCGAACACGCGGACGAGCACCGCCCCTGCGGGGGTGGTGGGTCGCGCCGCCGTGCTGCTCACCGGTGCCTCGGTCGTCGGGGGCGGCCATCCTCGCACCGCCGCCCGCCGGAGTCACGTAAGGGCGCCGGTAGCCTGCGCCCGTCGTCGGCGGAGGTCCCGAGCGTGGCACGGATCGTGGTCCTCGGCGCCAGCGGCGCGACCGGTCGCCTCGTGACCCGAGCGCTCCTGGAACGGGGCTTCGACGTGGTCGCGGCGGGGCCGTCCCCGTCCCGGGTCGGGGAGGCACTCGGCGACGCCGCCGGCGCCACCGAGATCGTCGAGGTCGACCTGACCGAGCCGGCCGCGGTCGTCGCCGCGGTCGCACGCGGCGCCGCCGTGGTCTCCGCGGTGGGACCGTTCGATGCGCTCGGTCGGACCGTGGTCGACGCCGCGATCGACGCCGGCGTGGCCTACCTCGACACCGCCGGTGAGCAGCCGTTCGTCGCGTGGGCCCGTGACGCCCGCGCCGAGCGGGCCCGGGCCGCGGGGGTGAGCGTGGTCCCGGGCGTCGGGGCGGCGGGCCTCCCCGGCGACCTCCTGGCGGCGCTCGCCGGCGAGCACGCATCCGGTCCCTGCGAGGTGCACGTCGCCTACGCCTTCCCCGACGGCCTGTGGCGGAGCGCGTCCGCGGGGACGCGGCGGTCGCTCGCGGCCGTCCTCGGGGCACCCGTCCTCGCCCGGATCGACGGCAGGCTCGAGGAGGAGCGGCTCGGCGAGCAGCGTCGGCTGGCGTGGTTCCCGCGTCCGGTGGGACCACGCCACGCGGCCGCGGTGCCGGGACTCGAGGCGCTGACCGTGCCGGACCACCTGCCGGCCGCGACGGTCGTGCGGACCTACCTGTCGATGTCCACCCCGGCGTCGGAGCTGCTCCAGGCCGTCGGCAACCTCGCCCGGTGGCCTCCCGCCGGCGAGCGGCTGCGCGCGGCGCTCACGCCGGCGGAGCGGACGCGGACCCGGGTCGCCGGCGACCGGGCGCGGTGGGCGTGCGTGGCCGAGGTGGCCGACGACCACGTCGTGGGGCGGGCGTGGGCCCACGGGCGCGACCCCTACGCGCTGACCGCCGCTGCGGTGACGGCGGGGGTCGAGCGGATCGTCGCGGGCGAGGTCCCACCGGGTGTCCACGGTCCCGCAGCGCTCGGCCCGGCAGGGGACGTCCTCGACCGGATCGGCGCCACGACGGACCTGCGGTGGGGGCGGGCCACGAGCGAGCGGCCTACGCGAGGGCGCTGAGGACGATCGCCAGCCACACCATCCCCACGACCGTGGTGTTGAAGGTGGCGTGCCACACGGTCGCGGCGACGACGGCCTCGGCCTGCCGTCGCGTGGGGCTCGGCGCGACCAGCTCGACGGTCCGGGACGCCGGCTCGTCGATGACGCGGGCGCGCTCGCGCGCGGCCGCGGCCTGGGCGCGGCGGGTCGGGCGGTAGGCCGCCACCGCGACGTCGGGGGCCCCGCGACCGTCCGTGCGCGCGTAGGCGGCGCGGTACACGCGGCCGTAGACGAACCCCGCCACGGCGATCGCGAGCGCCGCACCCACCGGCACCAGCATCACGAGGTGCGCGAGCCCGAACACGAGCGCCGTCCCGAGCTCCCGGGGCCACGACGCGTCCTCGAGGCCGGCGCGGAAGACCTCCTCCTCGATGAAGGCGAGCCACGGGAACAGGGCGACCAGTCCGCCGAAGAAGGCCGTCGAGAGCAGCAGGAGCGCCCAGTCGGGACCCGCGCCGGGGACGGGTCCCGTCCGCGACACCGCCTCCTCCAGGGGGATGAAGACGGCGTTGCCGGAGGAGCCGACGAGGCTCCCGAGCCCGACCGACATCCCGGGGACGTGGACCAGGAGCGTCGTCACGAGCGTGCCCACGACGGCGAGCAGCCCCAAAGCGCCGAGCACGTGCCGCCACCGGATCCTCCGCCACACGAGCAGGGTCAGTCGACGGTGGCGCCACGCCGCACGGGACGCCCGCGCCAGCATCACGAGGATCCACGCGGCGACGAGGAGGCGCAGGACAACGGTGGTCACGGGGGCAGGGTAGGGGCGGGCGGTGCCATCCCCGGGTCGTTAGCGTCGAGGACGCCCCGCAGGATCCCGAGCAGGAGCAGGACATGGGCCGGACCAACACGACGCAGCGCCTCGAGCCCGCACGCGGCTTCCTCGCCGACGCCGGCGACCGGGCACGCGACACCGCGGAGGTCGCCCGCGACCGCCTCGCCGACGTGGCCGAGGTCGTCGAGCCCGGCGCCCGTCGCGTGTCCTCGACCGTGGCCGGTGGCGCCCGTACCGCGCTCGGCTCCGTCTCGTTCCTGCCCGCCGTCCTGTCGTCGGTCCTCGGCGTCCTGGCGACCCTCACCGGGTCGCTGGCCGAGCGCGGTCGCGAGGTCGCCCACCGGGTCGAGCCGCCGGCGTCCGTGAAGCGTCGTTCGAAGCTCCGCACCCTCCTCTGGTTCCTGGGCGGCTTCGGCGCCGGCACCGCGACCGGCTGGGTGCTGCACGCCCGCATGCAGGAGCCGCCGGCCCCGGCCGAGCGCGATCTCGACGGGGTCGCCCGTCCGACCGACGGCCCGGTCTCGCCCATCGACGCGCGCCGCGAGAGCGCCCGCCTCGGCTGACCTCCTCCCCAGCCGTCGCGTCGCGGGTGTCCCGGCGCGTCGCAGGCGGGTCGTACGCTCGGCCGCGATGGCCACCCTGTTCTCCGGCGACGAGCTGACCGGCGAGGTGCTCGGCGTGCTGTACGCCGACACCGCGACCGGTTTCGGGGTCGTGGAGCTGGGGCCCGAGGTCGGGGCGGAGCACGGCGTCGGGGCCCGCTGCTCGGGGCCGCTGTCCGACCTCGTCGAGGGACAGACCGTCCGCCTCGTCGGCGGATGGAAGGACCACCCCAAGTACGGCCGCACGTTCGAGGCCGTGCTCTACGAGCAGGTGACCCCGACCACCGAGGCCGGCCTCAAGGCCTTCCTCCTGTCGGACCGCTTCAACGCGATCGACACCGACGTCCTCGAGCACGTGCTCGAGGTCTTCGGGGACGCCACCGGCTCGGCCATCGAGGCGGGACCGGACCGGCTCGTCCGGGATGCCGCCATCGACCCGTCCGTCGCGCGTGAGCTCCACGCCGCGTGGATGGCGGGGCGCTCCCTGTCGGAGCTCGCGCGCATGGCCGAGCCGGCAGGGATCCCCTTCGACGTCGTCCGCGCCGTCCACGCGCGCTTCGGGGCGGACGCGCCGGAGGTCGCGCGCGCGGATCCGTACGCGCTCCTCGAGGTCGAGCGCTGCCGGTTCGCCCACGTCGACGCGCTCGCCCGCGTCCTCGGCCTGCGCCCCGACGATCCCCGGCGCCTGGCCGCGGGCGCCCGCGCCGCCGTCACCGCCGGCCGCCGACGCGACGGCCACCAGTACCTCACGCGCGACCAGGTCGTCGCCGAGGCGTCACGCCTCCTGAAGGTCGACGCGGTCCTGGCGGCCGAGGGCATGGAGGCGGCGATCGCCGCGGGCTCGCTCGGTCGCGAGCGGATCCAGGTCGACGGCCAGCGCGTGGTCGCCGTCTCCACGCCGGGGGGCCTGCGGGCCGAGCAGCGCCTCGCCGACGGGCTGCACCGGCTCCTGACCGCCTCGCATCCGCGACTCGCGCCGCACGCCGCGGCCGTGGCGCCGTCGCCCGAGCTCACCGCCGGCCAGGCCGACGCCGTGCGGGGGGTGTTCACCGCGACCGTGTCGATCCTCACCGGGGGGCCGGGCACGGGCAAGACGCGCACGATCGAAGAGGTCGTCCGTGCCGCCGAGGAGGCCGACCTCAACATCGCGCTGTGCGCGCCGACCGGCCGCGCCGCCAAGCGCGTCGAGGAGCTCGTCGGCCGCCCCGCGACGACGATCCACAAGCTCCTCGAGGCCCGGCCGGTCCCGGGCGGTGGGTTCGTGTTCCGGTACGGCTGGGACGAGAAGCTGCCGTACGACCTCATCGTGTGCGACGAGGTCTCGATGTGCGACACCTCGCTCGCCGGCGCCCTCGTCGCCGCGGTCGACGACGACGCCCACCTGCTGCTCGTCGGCGACCCGGACCAGCTGCCGTCGGTGGGGCCCGGCGACGTCCTGCGCGACCTCCTCCGCTCGGAGGTGATCCCGCGCACGGACCTCACCGAGGTGCACCGCCAGGCCGCGACCTCGCGCATCGTCTCGCTCGCACGCGAGGTGAACGCCGGCGAGCTGGGGGTGCTGAAGGGGAACGACGGCGACGTGTTCCTCGCCGAGGACCGCGACCGCGGCCGTCTCGCCGCGCGCGTCGTCGAGGCCGTCGCCAACCGCGCGCCCGACTACTTCGACGTCACGGTGGACGACATCCAGGTCGTGGCCCCCGTCTACCGCGGGCCGGTCGGCGTGGACGCGCTGAACGCCGCGCTCAAGGAGGCGCTCAACCCGGGCGACGGGCGGTCGAGCCTGGCGGGGTTCCACGAGGGCGACCGCGTGATGCAGACCCGCAACGACGCCGAGCTCGACGTGTCCAACGGCGACATCGGACGCGTCGTCGACCTCGACGTGCGCGGGAAGACGCTGCGCGTCGCGTTCCCCCGCGGCGAGGTCACCTACGACCGCGACCAGGCCCGCGACCTCACCCTCGCCTGGGCGATCACGGTGCACAAGTCGCAGGGCGGCGAGTGGCCCGTCGTGGTGCTGGTGTGCGACCGCTCGCACCGCGCGATGCTGTGGCGGAACCTCGTCTACACGGCGATCACCCGGGCGCAGCGGGCGCTGATCGTGGTCGGCCAGTCCGACGCGCTGCGCGACGCCGCCCGGCACGACGTCCCGCGCAACCGGCAGACCGCGTTGGCGTGGCGGCTCGAGCGTCTGGCAGGGTCCCTCGCCGACGAGGAGGTCCCGGCGTGACGAGCGAGCGTGTCCGGCTCTACCGACGGCTGCCGGCGACGGCCGATGCGGCCTGGTGGGTCAAGCTCGCGGCGCACGCGCCGGACGGTCGGGTGCTCTACGTCGGCTGCGGCACGGGTCGGCTCGCGGTGGCGATGGCGCGCGAGGCCGAGCTCGTCGCGGTCGACGCGGACCCGGCGATGCTCGCGGCCTTCCGCGACCGTCTCGCGGACGACCCGCTGGCGGCGCGGATCCGGCTCGTCGAGGCGGCCGCCGAGGACCTCGAGCTGGGGGAGCGGTTCGGCCTCGTGGTCCTGCCGTCGAGCCTCCTCAACGGGATGCTCGAACCCGCGGCGCGCGCCGCGGCCGTCCGCCGAGCGGCCCGGCACTGCGCCCCGGACGGGGCGGTGGTGCTGCAGCTCCTGAACCCCTACTGGATGGCGTGCGACGACCCGTCCGCCTCCGGGCGGCTGGAGCCGACCGACGGGGGACCGGCGGTGGGCGTCACCATCGAGCCCCTCGGGTTCGAGCCGTGGGAGCAGCGGCTGCAGGCGCGCATCCGCTACCGCTTCGGCGACGGCGAGCAGCTGGTCGACGAGCTCGATGCCGTGGCGCTCTACCCGCGCGAGCTCCGGGCCCTCATCCACCAGGCGGGGCTCGAGATCACCGACACCTACGGTCCGGACCCCGGCGCGAGCGAGCTCGGCCGCTCCGGCGGGACGTGGCACGTGGTCGCCCGCCACCGAGCCGCGTAGCGGTGGGCGCGGCGGAGGGGGGACCCGGGGCGGGGGGGAGGCCCGCCTGGCGGTGGCTCGGCTGGGCCCTCTCGATCGCCGTCCTCGTCGCGACCGTCCTCGCCGTGCGCGGGCGCTGGGCCGAGACCGCGGACGCCACGTGGCCGGCGGCCGGGTGGGTGCTGGCGGCCGTCGGTGTGAACGTGCTCGGCAACCTCCTGCTCGTCGACGCCTGGCGCGCCACGACCGCCCTCGCCGGCCCGCGGCTGCCCCTGCTCGTGGCGACGGACGTCTGGGGCTCCGCCCAGCTCACCCGGCTGGTCCTGCCGGCCGCGCCGGTGGCGTCGCGGGCGGCGCTGGCCGCACCGCACGGCGTGCGGCCCGGCATCGGTGCCCTCACGACGCTGGTGGAGTTCGCCTGGATGCTCGTCGGCACGCCGGCGCTGGCACTCGCCACCGCCCCGTGGTGGCTCGCCGACGCACCACGGGACCTCGCGTGGGTCGCCGCCTTCGCGGTGGTCCCCGTCGCCGCCGTCGTCGCGATCGTGGTGTGGCCGACCCGGATGCTGACGCTGCTCGCCGCGACCCTCGAGCGGATCCCGTTCCTCGGGCCGCGGCTCGCCGGCACCGCCGCCGCGGTCCGGAGCGCCCCCCTGACCCGCCGCCTCGCCGTGGCCCTCCTCGGTCGCTACGCGGCGACGACCGTGCTCCGGCTCGCCGGCTTCCTCCTCCTCGCGGTCGGGCTCGTGGGCGGCGGCGAGGTCGGCGACCTGTTCGCGGTGCTCGTCGGCGCCGCAGCGCTGGGGCGTTTCGTCGGGACCGTCGCGCTGTTCGCCCCGGGCGGGATCGGCCCCCGCGAGGGCGTCACCGCGCTCGTGCTCGGGCCCCACCTCGGCAGCGGCCCCGTGCTCGTCCTCGTGGCGCTGGCGCGGCTGGTCGAGCTCGCCGCGGAGGTCGTGCTGCTCGTGGTCGTCCGGCTCGCGAGGGGCGTCCGGCGGGGCGGCGTGCGCGACAGCACGTCCTCGTAGCGGCCTCCGTCCGCGGGCTCCTAGACTCGCCGCCGATGACCTTCCCCTCGACCGCCGTCGCCGCCGCGCTGGCCGGCGGCACCGGTCCGCCGGTCGTCGGGACCGCGTGGGGCGTCGCGCTCGTCCGGGACGGACAGGTGCTCCGCAACGCGGGCGGCGGGAGCACGCCCGGGGTCCTGCTCGACCCGGACCTCCCGCCGTTCGAGCGTGAGGCAGCGCCGGCGGGGGCGACGGCGCTGGTGCTGCACGACGTGATCGATCTCGACGGCGTGCTCGCCGCGGTGCGGGCGCACCTGCCGGACGCGCAGGTGGTGCACCGCTACGTGTGCCGGTCATGCGACTTCGGCACCGACCCCGAGGCGTTCGCGGACCGCCACCTCAGCACCAAGCGGCGCAAGCGCCTCCGGGCGGACCGGCGCAAGCTCTCCGATCTCGGGGCCGTGGAGGCGCGCTGGCTCGCGCCGGACGAGGCAGCGGCCGCCTGGGGCCGGTACCACGCCCTCCTCGTCGACCGCGTGCTCGACACGGGGCGCTGGGACGCGACCGTCGCCGACGGGGACGCCCGGCGGGCCTGGACGGCGACGGCCGGCCGCGAGCTCGCGGTCCACGCCCTGTCCGTCGCCGGGACCCCGGTGAGCTTCCGCACGGGGTTCGTCGTCGGCCAGCGCTTCCTCGGCCTGGCCCCGGTCGCGGCCCGCGACCTGTCGGGCGTGAGCCTCGGTGACCTGCACATGCGGATGCTCCTCGACGACCTCCACGCACGGGGCGCCACGAGCTACCTGCTGGGGAAGGGCGACAACGAACACAAGGAGACGTGGGGCACGTCGACCTACGACCTGTCCTCCGTCGTCGTCGGCCTCCGCGACGGCACGCGGTCCCGTGCGATCGTGACGGCGGAGGTGGCTCGGCAGCACCTCCGGCGACGGGTCACGGAGCGCGGCTGGGAGCACCCGCTGCGGCGCGGCCTCCACCGCTGGGCGTCGCTGACGGATCGCGACTACCGGGCGGCGCTGCGGCGGCGCGTCGCCGCGTCGGCCGCCGGGGACGGCGCGTGATCGCCCCGCTCGGTCCCGCCGCGACCGGCGGCGACCACCGCGTCCCGGGGGTCGACGTCGCCCGGGCGCTCGCCGTGATCGGGATGTTCGCGATCCACTTCAACCTCGCGGGGGAGGCCTCCGTGGTGGCCGGGCGAGCGGACGCCGGCGGACGCTCCCTCCTCGACCTCGGGGTCGTGACCGGACCGGCGGCCGTCAGCATCGGCTTCGTGATGGTCGCCGGCGTCGGCCTCGGCCTCGCCAGCAGCACGGGACCGGACGCACGGACCGACCGGCGCCTGCTCACGCGGGCGGTCGTCCTGCTGCCGCTCGGCCTCGCGCTGCAGGAGCTCTTCCCCGACGGCGTGTCGGTGATCCTGCAGAACTTCGCCCTGCTGTTCCTGGTGGCCCCGTGGCTCCGCCGGCGGGGCGACGGGACGCTCCTGGGCGTGGCCGCACTGTCGATCGTGGGCGGCGCCGTCCTGCACATGGTCCTGGAGGCCGCCCACCCCGGGGCGTTCGAGGTCGACCAGACGCGGTTGCTCTCGCCGCCGTGGCCGACGGTCCGCGGGCTGCTCCTGACCGGGGCCTACCCCGTCGTCGAGTTCCTCGGCCCCTTCGCCCTCGGGTGCTGGATGGGTCGGCGCGACCTCCTCGACCGCGACCGGCAGCGGCGCTGGTCCGCGGTGGCCCTCGCGACCGGGGCGGCGGCGACGCTGGTCGGCCTCGTCGCACGGGCGGTCGTCGCTCCCGGGGCGCCGGCGCTGGCGGTGCTCGCGGCCGACATCAGCATCGAGAGCAAGTCGCTCCTGTGGCTGGGCAACGGCATCGCGTGGCAGACCGTCATCCTGATCGCCTGCCTGTGGGCGGGGCGGTCGCTCCCGACCGCGGTCTCCCCGTTGGCGGCGATGGGTCGGATGTCGCTGTCGGTCTACGTCCTCCACCTGCTCGTCATCGCCGCGGCGCCCGACGTGATGCGGACGACGAGCCTCGTCGGGGCCGGTGCCCGCGCGCTCGTCTTCACCGCCGTCGTGGTCCCGGTGGCGGTGGTGTGGCTCCGGCGGTTCGGGCGTGGTCCCCTCGAGCGCGGCATGGACGCCCTCAGCCGCGGTCCGGCGTCTCCTCGCCCCCCGTCCTCGCACGGGTGAGGGTGACCATGGGCGCGTCGGTGGTGTCCGGCATCACGGCGGCGTCCGGGACCATCGCCCAGGCGTGCGAGAACCGCCCCATGTAGGCGAAGATGCCGGCGCCGTCGTTCTGCACGATCTGCCCGTTGAGCCACCGGGCCTCGTCGAGGCAGCACAGCGCCACGACCTCGGCGGCGTCCTCGGGGGTGGCGGCCGTGCGGAGCGGGTGGGTCTGCTCCTCCGCGGCGACGAGCTTGTCGTGGAAGGGTCCCGCCATGAGCCGGATCGAGTCGGTGTCGATGTAGCCCGGCAGCACCCCGATCGCGGTCATCCCCTGCGGCCCGAGCTCGCACGCGAGGTACTTCACGAGCGTCTCCATGCCGGCCTTCGCGGCGGCGAGGAGCCCGTGGCCCGGGATGTAGCCCACCGTGTCGGCGCCCGAGATCGCGATGATCCGGCCGCCGCGCGGCTGGAGCAGGGGGTACGCGAGCTGCGCCATCAGCAGGAAGTGGCGGATCGTGATCGCGAACGTCTTGTCGATCTGGTGGAGCTTGAGCTCGAGGAGCGGCTTGAACGCCGTGGCCGCGGCGTTGGCGATGAGGACGTCCAGCGCGCCGTCGCGCTCGGTGATCCGCTCGAAGAGCGCCCGGACGCTGTCCTCCTCGAGGAGGTCGACCTGCTCGGCGCGCGCGCCGGGGGTGGCGTCGCTGCACGCGCCGGCGACCCGCTCCGCCTCCTCCTTCTCCCTGCGGTAGGTCAACACCACGCGGGCGCCCATCCCGGCGAGCCGGCGCGACGTCGCGGCGCCGAGGCCGCGCGAGCCGCCGGTGACGAGCACGGTCCGGCCAGCGAGGGGGCGTCCCTCCGTCCCGCGATGGCGGTCGTCCGGTCGTCGTTCCTCCATGGCCAGTCCCGGTCCGTACGGCAAGATGGGCCGGAGTCTGGCACACCCGGGAGGAGGTGCGGGGACGTGACGAGGACCACGGTCACGGCGTGGAGCGTCACGCGGCGCGCCCCGCACCGGTACCGGAGCGGGGAGCTCGCGGCGCCGACCGGCCCACGGTTGCGGTCGGCCCTGGCTCGCGAGCACGCCCGTGAGCCGTTCACCCCTCGCGACGTCCGCTCGGCCGTCGCCCGGGTGCGGTCGGTCGCCTCCGGGCTCGGCGTGGAGGCCGACGTGGTCCGGGGCGGGGTCGACGTCGGAGGCGCCGAGCTCGACCACGTCTGGGCCGTCGTCGATGGCCACGTCGTCGACGTCACGATGCCGCTGCGGGCGACGGCGTTCGCCGACGTGCTGCGCACGTACGTCGCCGGGGACGTCGACGACGACGAGCTCGACTCCGTCGCCCACGGCTACGGGTTCGAGTGGCGGGTCGTCGGGGAGTTCCCCGCCCCGCTGCGCTACGTCGGGCTGCCGGTCTGGGGCCAGCGCGACGGCGCCCGCTGACCCCTCAGCCGCGGCGCCGGGTCGCGTCCACCAGCGTGCGGTAGTCCGGGAGCGGGGCGGCCAGGAAGCCCTCGGCGAACCCGCGCCCCCGGAGGCCGTGGACGCTCCGGTAGCGCTTGAGCCCCAGCATCGCCTCGAGGTCGAAGCTCGCGGCGGCGGTGACGTGGGCCGCGACCGCCGCACGCAGCGCGGCCTCGTGGGCCGTCACGTCCACGAGCCGGGTGATCGGCGCCGGCGTCCACGTCTCGCCGGCGAGCACGAGCGGCTCGGCGGTCGTGGCGGCGTCCGCGAGGGCGTGGTTGACCGACACGTGGTCCGGGTGCTCGTCGCCGAACCAGGGGAGGAGCACGAGGTCGGGGCCGGACGTGGTCAGCTCGCGGGCGATCCGCTCCGCGAGCGCCGGCACGTGCGCGGCGACGTCCCCGTCGGGGAGGCCGAGGAAGGACGGCGGATCGGCGCCCAGCGCGGCGCAGGCGGCGGTCACCTCGGCCCGTCGCCGGCGTCGGAGCTCGTCCGGTGTCAGGTCGACCTTCGCCCCGTCCCCGTCGGTCACGACGAGGACGCGCACCGCGCAGCCCCCTGCCACGAGCGCCGCGAGGGTCCCGCCGCAGGCGAGCGTCTCGTCGTCGGGGTGCGGCGCGAGGACGAGGGCGCGTCGGGCCGGGGGCAGCCCGATGGACGGCCTCCCCGACCGGAGGCTCCGGAGCCGGAGGAGGGTGCGCTCGGTGTCCGGTGGCAAGCGCTCGGCCAGGCGGGCGGCGAGACGGTCGAGGGCGCGTGACATCACCGCGACACTAGCGGCGACGGTGCGCTCAGCCTGCCTGCGCGGGCTCGCTGAGGGCCGCGTCCACGAACGGCCCCCAGTCCGGGAAGAGCGCCTGCAGCGTGCCGGCGGGGACGCCGCGGTCGAGGAGCCGACGCAGCACGTCGGGGCGACGGGCGGTGAGGTCGGTCACGTCGGGTCCTCCGGGGTCTCCGTCGTACTGGTCCAAGGCTGCAGCTCCTCCGCCACGGTCCGGGCGGTACGACGCGCTGCCGAGGGTGTCGGCACCCCCCTCCGGCGGCTTGACCCTCGGCTGCCCCGGATATCGCAGAACGCTACTAGATGACTACGGAGAGTCAGCGGCTGTGACCCGGTCGGACTAGGCGTCGTCACCCCGACCGGGATCGCTCGTTGAGCCTCACGTACCTGCCAGCGAAGCTCCCGAGGAGGGACGCCGTGGACCGCACCCCCCGTCTGACGTCCGTCATGGGCGTCGCCCGCGCCCTCCTGGCCACGGTCGACGTGCACGAGACCGTCGAGGTGCTGATCGCGGAGTTCGGCTGGGACGTGAGCTTCCAGGCGCTCGCGCTCCTCCGCGGCGACGAGGCCGGGCAGGCCTTCGGCCTCGCGTGGGAGCACCTCGTCACCGACGAGCTCGCGAGCGACCTCGGACGGTTCCTCGGTGGTCCCGTCGCCGAGCCCCGGTACGAGGGGTGAGGAGCCGTCAGGGCCGCGCCGGGCGGCCTACGACAGCGCGTGCGCCGTCCGGAGGACCTCACCGCACCCGTCGACGCCCGAGCCGGTCGCGAACCAGCACGCCCCGCTGACGTGGAGCGTCTGCCGGCACATCCGGATGGCGTCGAGCGAGGACACCAGCGCCGCCCGGAAGGCGGCGTCGGCGACCGCGACGGAGGCCAGCCGTCGGTCCGGCGCGGTCGGCGACGGCAGGTCCGCGAGGCGGCGTGCGAGGGTCCACACGGGGTCGGGGTCCTCCGCGGCCGGGGCGGGGAGGAGGCGCACGAGCTCGGCCGCGGACGCGAGCACCGCGTCGACCGTGCGGCGGGCATCCGCGATCTCGGAGGGTGCGGAGCGCGCGAGGCGCTCGGCGGGGCGGAGCAGGGCCGGCTGGGTCACCGTCGTCCCGTTCCGGGGGTGTCGTGCACGTCGATCTCCGTCGACTCGTCCGCTGTCCGTCCCCGTCGGCCGGGGAGGGCCGGGCTTGAGGGTACGACCCGCGGACGGCCGGACCGCGCAGGCGCGACGGCTGGGAGGGCCGGTCCGTCCGGACGTGACCGCCGACTACGGTGGGGTGCCATGGATACCGGTCTCTTCCGCGAGTACACCACCGACGGCTTCTTCGACGAGGCATTCGACGCCGGTGGCGGGGTGCGGGAGCACTACCGGTCCCTGATCGAGCGGCTGGACGACATCCCGCCCGAGGACCTCGAGCGTCGCGAGCGCATCCGCGACGCCATCTTCCGCACCCAGGGCATCACGTTCACCGTCTACGGCGACGGCGAGGGCGTCGAGCGCACCTTCCCCATGGACCTCATCCCGCGGGTCATCCCGGCGGAGGAGTGGGACGTCGTCGAGGCCGGTGTCATCCAACGGGTCACGGCGCTCAACCGCTTCCTCGACGATCTCTACGTCGGCGAGCGGGCGGCGCTCCACGACGGCATCGTCCCGCGCTGGCTGGTGCGGACCGCCGCGGACTTCCGCCGCGAGGCCTTCGGGATCCCGGTCCCGTTCGAGGCCCGCTGCCTCGTGTCGGGGGTCGACCTGATCCGCGACCACGAGGGCACCTACCGCGTCCTCGAGGACAACCTCCGCAACCCGTCCGGCATCTCCTACGTGCTCGAGAACCGCGTCGCGATGACCCGCGTCCTGCCGGTCGCGTTCGCCCGGCACCGGGTCCGCCCGGTGGACCAGTACGGCCAGCTGCTCCTCAACGCCCTCCGCTCGGTGGCACCCCCGGCCGCCGGCGAACAGCCGCTCGCGGTCGTGCTGACCCCGGGCGTGCACAACTCGGCCTACTTCGAGCACGCCTTCCTCGCGCGGCAGATGGGCATCGAGCTCGTCGAGGGCCGCGACCTCGTCGTCGACGAGCACGTGGTGTCGATGCGCACGACCCGCGGGCTGCGTCGCGTGGACGTCATCTACCGCCGCATCGACGACGAGTTCCTCGACCCGGTCGTGTTCCGCCCCGATTCGGCGCTCGGCGTCCCGGGGCTGATGTCCGCTGCCCGCGCCGGCAACGTGACCGTGGTCAACGCGGTCGGCAACGGCGTCGCGGACGACAAGGCCTTCTACGCCTACGTGCCCGCCCTGATCCGCTACTACCTGGGCGAGGAGCCGATCCTCCCCAACGTCGACACCTACCTCCTGTGGGACGACGAGCAGCGCCAGCACGTCCTCGACAACCTCGGTTCGATGGTGGTGAAGCCCGTCGCCGAGTCTGGCGGCTACGGGATGCTGATCGGGCCGGCCGCCGAGGAGGACGAGATCGAGCGGTTCCGGGAGCTCATCGAGAACGACCCGCGCGGCTACATCGCGCAGGACGTCGTGCAGCTGTCGCGTCACCCCACGCTCGTGGGCGACCACCTCGAGGGCCGTCACGTCGACCTCCGCCCGTTCGCGATCGCCGGCGAGCGCATCGAGGTCATCCCCGGCGGGCTGACACGTGTGGCGCTCCGTAAGGGCTCGCTCGTCGTCAACTCGTCGCAGGGCGGCGGCTCGAAGGACACCTGGGTGCTCGAGCACGACCCGATCAGCGTCGGGGACGACGACGGGGAGGACGCGTGATGCTCGCACGACTCGCGGAGAACCTCTTCTGGGCGGGGCGCTACATCGAGCGCGCCGAGGACACGGCGCGGATGGTCGACGTCACCTACCACACGCTGCTCGAGTCGCCCCCGCAGGAGACGACCCACGCCTACACCCAGCTCCTGGAGGTGCTCCACCTCACCGGGGCCTACGAGGCGAGCGGCGGCGGCGACCGTGCCATCACCCCCGAGGACGTGTGCGCCTTCCTCGTGCGCGACCCCGGCAACGCCGGCTCGATCGTGTCCTCCATCAGCTACGCCCGCGAGAACGCGCGCTCCGTCCGCGAGCTGATCTCCTCGGAGCTGTGGGAGGCCGTCAACCACCTCCACTTCACGCTCCGGGCGCGCGACCTCGACGCCGACCTCGCCGACCAGCCGTTCGAGCTGTTCCGCATCGTGAAGCAGTCGTGCCAGACGGTCAGCGGGGTGGCCCTCGAGACCATGCCGCGCGACGACGCGTGGCGCTTCCTGACGCTCGGCCGCCAGCTCGAACGGGCCGAGATGACGTGCCGGCTCCTGAACGTCCGGTTCAGCCAGCTCGTCGACTACTCCGCCCCGGTGGCGTTCCACCACTGGATCGCCGTCCTCAAGTCGGCGTCCGGGCTCGAGGCGTTCCGCAAGCGCTACCGCGCCTCGATGGACCCCAGCGAGGTCGTCGAGTTCCTGCTGCTCGCACCCGACTTCCCGAGGAGCGTCCGGTTCGCGCTCGAGACCGCCGAGCGGCAGCTCGACCACCTCGGCGGGCGCACCGGCCGGGCCACCCGGTTGCTCGGGAGGACCCGTGCGAGCCTGCAGTACCGCGACGTCGTGGAGCTGATGGACGAGGGGCTCCACCCCTTCCTGGACCAGCTCCAGGACGAGGTCGCCGCCGTGGCCGACGCCGTCGCGACCGAGTTCTTCCGGCAGTCGCCGGAGGGCTCGATGTACGCGGTCGCCACCACCTGAGAGGTTCGCGTGCGCTTCGACATCCGCTACACGTCCCGGTTCGACTACGCGTCGCCGATCTCGGAGTCGCAGAACGCGCTGCGTGCCTGCCCGACGTCCGACGACCGCCAGACGGTGTCGCACTACCGCGTGGTCACGCGCCCCTCGGCACGGGTGCACAGCTACGTCGACTACTGGGGCACGCGCGTCGACACCTTCGGCATCCGCGCCCCGCACGAGTCCCTCGAGGTCGTGGCGGAGTGCACCGTCGACACGACGCCGTCCCGTGCGGTCACGGTCGGGCCGCGCCCCTGGGACGTCTACGAGGAGCGCTTCCGCGACGAGCACCTCGAGTTCCTCGCGCCGTCCTCGCACGTGACGTTCAGCGGTGAGGTGTCCCGGGTGGCCGCCGAGAAGGCGGAGCAGGCGGGGGACGACCTCGTGGGCACGGTGCTGTCGCTGCACCGCCTGGTCGGGACCTCGTTCGAGTACGCGCCCGGCGCGACCTACGTGGGGGTCGACGTCGACGAGCTGTTCGCCACCCGCCAGGGCGTGTGCCAGGACTTCGCGCACGTGCTGATCGCGATGTGCCGCTCGATCGGCGTGCCGGCGCGGTACGTGTCGGGCTACTACTTCGCGGTGCAGGACGACTCCTCCGACGAGCCGGACGTCGACGAGGTCGACGTGCAGACCCACGCCTGGGTCGAGGCCGCCATCCCGGAGCACGGCTGGCTCGCGCTCGACCCCACCAACCGCCAGCAGGTGGGGGAGCGGCACGTCAAGATCGGCCACGGCCGCGACTACGACGACGTCGCGCCGCTCAAGGGCACCTACATCGGCGGCGCCCGCCACGACCTCAACGCCGGCGTGCACATGCGTCGCATGGTCGCCGCCCAGGAGCAGCAGCAGCAGCAGTAGCCGCGCCGCGTCCGAGCGGGCTACGTGTCGCGGTCGCCGAGGTCGCCGAGGTCGTCGGGGACGTCGACGGCGTGCTGGCGCAGCACCTCCAGCGGCACGACCTCGAGCGCCCGCTGGCTCGTCGCCGCGAGCACGACCGGGGCGGCGGCGCCGTCGCGGTGGGCTCGCAGCCAGTTCGGGGCGGTGACGCACCACCGGTCACCCGGCACCAGGCCCGGGAACGAGAACTCGGGTCGTGGTGTCGAGAGGTCGTTGCCGATGGCCCGCTGGTGGGCGAGGAACTCGGCCGTCACGACGGCGCACACGGTGTGGCTGCCGACATCGCCCGGGCCGGTGCGACACGACCCGTCGCGGAACCAGCCCGTCACCGGGTCGGTGCTGCACCCGTCGAGTTCGCCGCCGAGGACGTTGCGCTCCGTCATGGGTCGCAGCGTAGGCGGCACCGCCCGCTGCCACGGTCCCCGCCCTGTGTGCGGCCGGACGCGCGCGGCCGGGTAGCAGCGGTGGCCCGGCAGGACACCGTCCGGAAGTCGGTACAGCCCGGAACTCCGGACACATCGGCTCCGGGGAAGATGCCGCCCCCCGGCCCCTGGATCCCCCCGATGTCAACGGCGCCCGTGGTCAACGGTCGCTCCCTGCGTCGACACGTCGCGACGGGTGCGTGGTGCCACCTCCTCGGGGTGGTCGCGTTCCTGGCGGCCGCGGCGGTGTCGTGGGAGCGGCTGGACCACCCCGTCCTCTACCTGTCGGCGGTGTCCGTCGCCTTCGTCATCGGGCTCCTCCTGCTCCTGCCGGGCGTGCAGCGCGGAATCGCACCCGCCGCCGAGGGGTGGTTCCTCGCCTGGGGGATCGCCGACACGCTGATCCTCGCGGCCACCACCGTCAGCCGGAGCTCCCACCCGGGCGAGGCGGCCTGGTTCTTCCCCGTGGTCCTCTTCTTCACCGCCGGGCTCCCGACCCGCCGCGTGCGGTGGGGCTTCCTCGCGTTCCTCGTGGCGGCGGCTGCGTTCGCGCTCCGTGAGACCAACCTGCCGCCCGACACCGCCCTGGCCGCGGTCGGAGGGTTGGCAGCGACCGGGATCGTCTCCGAGTACCTGGTGTGGGAGCTCCGCAACCGCGCGGACGGCTGGCAGGCCGCGCACGAGCTCGCCAGCCGGCGCGCCGAGCTGCTCGAGGCCGTCGCAGCCGCGACCCGGGCGATGTCGAGCACGCTGGAGCCGTCCGCCGTCCTGCGCAGCCTGCAGCTCACCCTGCGTTGGGTGGGAGGGGACGTCTCCGCCCTCGTGGTGGTCGAGCACGGCGGGGGGTTGCGGTGGTTCGGGTCGGTGGGCGAGCCCCTCGAGCTGGAGGGGCACCTCCTCCCGGGGGAGGGCCTCGCCGGCGCGGTCATCCGCTCCGGCGACACGGTCGTCGTCGACGACTACCCCGGGTACGAGGACGCGCTGACCGAGCTCGTCGAGCTGGGCGTCCGGTCGGCCGTGGGCACCCCCGTCTACGTCCAGGGCCGCGTCGCCGCGGTCCTCGCCGTCGGATCGCGGAGCGCGACGCCGTTCGACGCGTCCCAGATCGAGGCGCTCGAGTCCCTCGCCGTCCACGCGGGGATCGCGCTGCAGAACGCCTACGCCGTCGACGGGCGCGTCCCCGACGCTGCGACGGGGGCAGACGTCGCCACCGACGGCGCCGCCGGGGACGGGGCAGCGCTGTGGTCGTACGTGCACGAGCTCGTGCTGCTGATCGACCACGCCGGGCAGATCACGTCGGCGTCGCCGTCGTGGTCCTCGTACGGCATGGAGCCGAACGACGTCGTGGGTCAACCGCTGCTCACGCTCGTCCACCCGGAGGACCGGGCGGTCTTCGAGCCGTACCTCCTGCAACCGGTGCTCGCCTCGGCACGGGCGGTGGTGCAGACCCGGCTGGCGCGGGGGGACGGCTGGATGCCGGCGGTGGCGACCCTCGGACCCGGACCGGACGGGACCATGGCGGTCTCCGTGCTGCCGCTCGACGACGTCCTCGCCCGGACGGCGGACGCCGAGCGACGTGCCGCCGACCAGCTCCGTCTGGTCGACGACATGAAGCACCGGCTGGTGGAGGCCACGTCGCACGAGCTCCGCACACCGCTGACGGTCATCGGCGGGTTCGCCGAGACGCTGCAGCGCCCCAACGCCGCGTTCGGCAGCGACGATCTGCGTCGCATCGGTGCCAGCATCCAGCGGCACGCGGGCCGTCTCGAGCGGATCGTGGGCGATCTCGTCGACCTCGACCGCTCCGCCAGCGTCGTGCTCACGGACGTCACGCCATCCGACCTGGGTGACATCGTCCGGGCCGCGGTGGCGGCGGCCGACCTCGGCGACCGCGACGTGCACCTCGAGGTGCCGTCCGTCGTGGCACCGGTCGACACGGCGCGCTTCCGGCGCGCGGTCGAACGGCTCCTCGACAACGTGCGTCGCCACACACCGGCGGGCACGAACGTGTGGGTCGAGCTCGCGATGACGTCGGAGGGCGCGCTCCTGTCGGTCGCCGACGACGGCCCGGGGCTCCCCGAGGACCTCGCCGCCGATCCCTTCTCGCCGTTCGCCCAGGCCATCGCGGACCGCTCCTCGCCGGGGCTCGGACTCGGCCTCGCCGTCGTCGAGCGGCTCGCCGAGCTCCACGGCGGTCGCTGCTGGTACGCCCCGCGGGAGGGCGGTGGTTCGAGGTTCTCGCTCCTGCTGCCGCGGCAGCGGCGGCGTGCCGGGGCCGGCAGTCCGGACGTCGGAGTGACCACCGCCACCCCGACGCTCGCCGCGGACGCGGAGCGTGACGTCGAGAGCAGCGACACGATCCGATCGGTCCTGGCCACGGCCCGTCGCGAGTCGGGCATGCGCGTCGCCTACCTCAGCGAGCTGACCCCGACGGAGCAGGTCGTGGTCGAGACGGTCGGGGACGGGGACCCCGTCGGGATCGCGCGCGGCCTGCGGCTCCCGCTCGAGGAGACGTACTGCGCGCGCATGGCGAAGGGGGAGCTGCCGAACGCCATCCTCGACGCGGCGCGCGACCCCGCCGTCGCGTCCCTGGCCCCGACCGTCGCCGGCGTCGGCTCCTACGTCGGTGTCCCGGTCCACCTGCCGAGCGGGCACGTCTTCGGCACGCTCTGCTGCGCCGACGACCGACCGCGGACCGACCTCGGGGGCCACGAGCTCTCCACCCTGCGCGCGCTCGCCACGATCCTCGGCGAGGAGCTCGCCCGTCGTCAGGTCTCCGTCGAGGAGCAGCGGGAGCTGACCCGGCAGCTGGAGGAGATCCTCCGTCGCCGGGACGGGCTGCAGATCGTCTACCAGCCCATCGTCGAGCTCGGGAGCGGCGAGGTGGCGGGCGTGGAGGCCCTGTCCCGGTTCCCCGACAGCCTGCTCCGGCCGCCCGACGTGTGGTTCGCCGACGCCGCGCGCGTGGGTCTGGCGGGACAGCTCGAGCAGACGGCGGTGATGCGTGCGCTCGCCGGCCTCCCGCAGCTCCCCGGTGACCGCTACCTCTCCGTGAACCTGTCCCCGGACGCCATGCGGGCCGGCGCCCTCCGGCCGCTCCTGGGGCGCGTGCCGCTCGAGCGGATCGTTCTCGAGATCACCGAGCACGCCGCCGTGGCGGACTACGACGGGCTGGCCGCGCTGCTGCGTCCGTTCCGCGGCGGCGGCGCCCGCCTCGCCATCGACGACGTGGGGGCAGGGTTCTCCAGCCTGCGACACGTCCTCCAGCTCGGCCCGGAGATCATCAAGCTCGACCGCTCACTCGTCGCCGACGTCTCGGACCACGGCGGACAGCGGGCGGTCGCCGGCGCCTTCGGCGAGCTCGCGCAGCGACTGGGTGCCAGCGTGGTCGCGGAGGGGATCGAGGACGTCGCGACCCTCCACGCGCTGCTCGACGCGGGCATCACCCACGGGCAGGGGTGGCTCTTCGACCGGGCGCGCGCGCTCCCGCTGCGCACGCTGAACTACGGGCCCCGGGCCCGGTCCGCGGGCACACGGACCGGTGCCGGACGCGAGACGTAGGTCGGCGGGCCGAGCCCGGCGACCGTGCCCGGTCGGCCTCGCGGGAGCGCCCGGTCGCGTGTCGTTGACGGGCCGAGAGCCACGAGGTTGGCTCGGCCGGCGGCACCGGCTGGAGCACGGCGTGGTCACGACATCGCTCATGCAGCGTCTGGGGATCGATGCCCCCGTCATCCAGGCGCCCATGGGCGGCGGGCCGACGACGCCCGAGCTCGTCGCGGCGGTCACGAACGCGGGGGGTATCGGCTCCGTGGCCGGCGGCTACCTCGACCCCGACACGCTCCGCCGCGAGATCGCGGCGGTACGCCAGCTGACGGACGGGCCGTTCGCCGTGAACGTGTTCGCCCCGCTCGATCCCGACGTGACGCCCGACGCGATCGAGGTCGCGATCGAGGTCCTGGCCCCGTACCGGCGCGAGCTGGGCCTCGAGCCGCGACCGGCGCTGGGCGAGCCGGGCCCGGCCTTCTCCGACCACCTCGACGTGCTCGTGGAGACGGCGCCGCCCGTGGTGAGCTTCACGTTCGGGCTGCTCCCCCCCGACGCGGTCCGGGCGCTCCACGACGTCGGCTGCCTCCTCGTCGGGACCGCCACGAGCGTCGAGGAGGCCGTGGCGCTGGTGCACGCGGACGTGGACGTGGTCTGCGCCCAGGGGAGCGAGGCGGGAGCGCACCGCGGCACCTTCCTCACCGATCCGGTGCTCGCCACCGTGGGACTGGTCGTGCTCGTCCCTGCCGTCACGGACGCCGTGGACGTCCCGGTCGTCGCTGCCGGCGGGATCATGGACGGTCGGGGCGTCGCGTCCGTCCTGGCGCTCGGCGCGCAGGCCGCGCAGCTCGGGACGGCGTTCCTGCGCTGTCCCCAGGCGGGGACCAACGCGACCCACCGCGCGGCACTCGCGGCTGCCGGGCACGAGAGCACCGTCGTCACGTCGGCGCTGACCGGCCGCGCGGCCCGCACCATCGCCAACCGCCTCACCCGCGAGCTCGCGGACCGTGCCGTCCCGGCGTACCCCGTGATGAACGCGCTGACCGCCGAGCTCCGCCGGGTCGCGGCCGCACGGGGTCGCGAGGACCTCATGTCGCTGTGGGCGGGACAGGGCGTCGCCCGCGGGACCGAGCTGGACGCAGGCGAGCTCGTCCGACGGCTCGCCGAGGAGACGGAACGCGCGATCGCCGGCCTCGGCGTCCCCGGACGGCCGTGATGGAGGGCGCGGCGCGCCGGAACCGTCCCGACGCCGTGTCCCACGCCGGCACGGGAGCGTGACATGCCCGCGGACCGCTCAGGCCGAGGCGCCGTCGTAGCGGCGCAGGCCCCGCCGCCACGCCCACCGGGTCAGGGCGACGATGACGGCGGTGAACGCGAGCGCCGCGAGGACCATGGTGCCGCCGAGCCGACCCGTCAGGGCCTCGGCCGGCACGGTGATCGCGAAGGCCAGCGGGATCAGGACGGTGAAGCTGACCTGGAGCCAGGTCGGGTAGATCGTGACCGGCCACCGGCCTGCCTGGTAGAGGCCGTTGAAGAGCTCGGCGACGAACTCCATGCGCACGATCCAGAACGCCCCGACGGTGATCAGCAGCCAGAAGCAGTAGATCGTCACCGCTCCGAGGATCAGGGTCAGCGCGAACGCGCCGGCGTCGAGCAGGCCCAGACGCTGGTCGAGGTTGACCACCGCCACGGCGATCACCGCCGCCCCGACGACCACGTCGACGAGCTGCCAGATGGAGAACTTCTGGATGCTCACCAGCAGCTGCGCGTCGGCCGGCTTGACGAGGACGTGGTCGAGCTTGCCCTCCCGGATGTCCTCCATGAGCCGTTGCATGCTCGGCTGGATGAAGGCACGGATCACCCCGCCCAGGAGGACGTGGACGCCGACGATCACGAGGAGCTCGTACGGCGACCACCCCGCGAGGTCGTCCGTGTACGAGAACACGAGCGCGATGACCGCGACCGCGGTCCCGAGCGCCACGAGCGACTGGACCAGCTGCAGGAGGAAGTTGACGCGGTACTGCAGCTCGAAGAGCGTCCCCACGCGGAGGTAGGTGCGCACGATCCCCGGTTCCCGGTCCATCAGTTGCCCACCGCCGCGTACCGACGGATGCCGCGTCGCCAGATCCACATCGCCAGGCCCCAGCCGATGGCGGACCACAGCACCTGCATGCCCAGGCCCGCCACGAGCTCGGCGCTGGAGAGGTCGGCGACGAGCGTCTCGATGGGGAAGCCGAAGGTCCAGCGGAACGGGAGGACGTCGGCGACGCGCTGGGCCCACGTCGGCAGCAGGTCGAGGGGGACCAGTCGTCCCGACAGGAGCAGCTCCGCGGTGAAGTACAGCTCGAACAGCGCCGTCACCCGCGTCGTCCAGAGGGTCACCATGCCCAGCACGAACAGCAGCATCGTGCGGATCACGTACGCGCCCCAGATCGCCAGGAGGAAGGCCAGCACCTGCGGCAGGGTCGGCGACAGCGTGGGGCGGAAGACGAGCGACAGGACCACGGCGATGGGGATCCACAGCGTGATCGCCACCACCTTCCAGCCGGCGAAGTAGGCGAGGTCGTAGTGGATGGGGTGGACGGGTCGGAGCAGCATCCCGGAGAGCTGCCCCTCCCGGATCCGGTGCTCCCAGCCGAACGGGGTGAACACGATGTTCATGTTCCGGACCAGCGTCCAGACGATGTAGTACGCGGCGAAGTCGCCCGCGGTGAACCCGCGCAGCTCGCCGCCGTTCGCTGCGGCGACGGTCGACCACACCACGAGGTAGATGACCGGCTCGACCACCATGCCGACCATGTAGAGGTAGTTGGCGGCGCGGTACTGGAACTGCTCCTGGACGCCGGCGCGGGCGACCGTTGCGTAGAAGTCGAGCATCCCCCGGATCGCGCTCGGTGCGCTCCCGCTCGGTCCGACGGCGGAGGTGGTGGCGCTCACCCCGTCGGTCCCGGCGGCACCGGTGCCGTGGCCGCCTCCGCGGCCGCCGCGTCGCCGTCACTGAAGACCCGCTCGATGACGTCCTCCAGCGGTGGATCCTCGATCGTGAGGTCGCTCACCTCGTGCTCGTTGAGCAGGCGCGCAGCGACGCGCGAGGCGTCGGTCCGTGGGACCTCGATGGTCACCCGTCCGCCGTCACGGGCGAGGACGTGGCCGTAGCCGGACAGCTCGACCCGGCCGTCGGGGAGCCGGACGGTGATCGTCTTCGAGGCGGCGACACGGTCGGCGAGCCCGCTGAGGGCGCCGTCGTAGAGGATCCGCCCGTGGTGGATGACGATGACGCGCTCGCACAGGGCGAGGACGTCGGCCATGTAGTGGCTCGTGAGCATCACGCTCGCCCCGGACCGGCGGTTGTACTCGCCGAGGAACGTCCGGATGCGCTTCTGCATCGTGACGTCGAGCCCGATCGTGGGCTCGTCGAGGAACATCACCTGCGGGCGGTGCAGGAGCGCACCCACGATCTCGGCCTTCATGCGCTCGCCGAGGGAGAGGTTGCGGACCGGCTTGGTGACGAGGTCGCCG
The DNA here is from genome assembly GCA_019348115.1 of Actinomycetota bacterium. Lineage (GTDB taxonomy): Bacteria > Actinomycetota > Nitriliruptoria > Nitriliruptorales > Nitriliruptoraceae > JAHWJY01. Next base: position 23,526 of record JAHWKB010000018.1, read on the forward strand.
ATCTCGAGCAGGTCGACGAGCTCGTCGCGTGCCGCCTCGAACTCCGGTCTGGGGATGCGGAAGATGGCGCGGTTCATCTCGAACGAGTCCACGACCGGCAGGTCCCACTGCAGCTGGTTGCGGTTGCCCATGACGAGCGTGATGCGCGAGAGGAAGTCCCGCTCGCGGCGCCACGGCTCGTGGCCGAGCACCCGGGCGCTGCCGTCGGACGGGTGCAACAGCCCCGCCAGCATCTTCAGCGTCGTGGTCTTGCCGGCGCCGTTGGGGCCGAGGAACCCGACCACCTCGCCCGGCGCGATCCGGAACGACAGCCCCTCGACGGCGCGGACCTCGCGGTGCTCGCGTCGGTAGAGGCTGCGCACCGCCGCGCCGAGCCCGGCCTCCCGGACCGGGACGCGGAACACCCGCCGCAGGTCCTCGACGACGACATCGGTCATGACCGGTAGGCCGCGGCGATGGCACGCCACATCCCCTCGGCCTGCTCGAGGTCGGCCGCCATCGGCTGGATGACCGGGACGGTCACGCCGGCCTCGACGAACGCCCGGACGCGATCGGCGACGGCCTCGGCCGGGCCGATGAGGAAGATGTCGTCGACCAGCCGGTCGGAGATGGCCGCGGCCTGGGCGTTGCGGTCGCCGTCGGCGTCGAGGACGGCCTGCGCCTCCTCCTCGTAGCCCATCCAGCGGTAGAACCGGTTGTAGACGCTCGTCGCGATGTAGGGCCCGAAGGTGTGCTTCACGATCGAGCGGCCGAAGTCGACGTCCGGGACGACCATGCAGAACAGGCGCGCGACGACGCCGAAGTCGTCGGGGAGCGTCCCGCCGGCGCCCTCGCGGACGAGATCGAGCATCTGGGGGACGTGCTGGGGCCCCATCTGGTTGAGGCAGAGGCCGTCGGCGCCGAGCTCGCCGACCATCCCGAGGCTCTTCTCGTTCAGCGCCCCGAGGTAGAGCGGCACGTGCGGGTCGGGGGTCGCGTGCGGGCGGTAGCCGTGGACCTCGACCCGCTCGCCCTCGAACGTGGT
>JAHWKB010000335.1 GCA_019348115.1 Actinomycetota bacterium
GGCCGTGTGAAGGACCTCCCGGGTGTCCGTTACAAGGTGATCCGCGGCGCACTCGACGCCGCGCCCGTGCGTGACCGCCGACAGGCGCGGTCCCGCTACGGCGTCAAGAAGGAGGGCTGAGGATGCCTCGCAAGGGATCTCCCGGTCGCCGCAAGGTCACTGCCGACCCCAAGTACTCGTCCACGCTGGTCACCCAGCTGACCAACCGCGTGATGGTCGACGGCAAGCGCTCGGTCGCCGAGCGCATCGTCTACGACGCACTCGCCGACATCGGCTCGCGCGTGCAGGGCGGTGACCCGCTCTCGGTCGTCAAGCGCGCGGTCGAGAACGTCAAGCCACAGCTCGAGGTCAAGTCCCGCCGTGTCGGTGGCGCGACCTACCAGGTGCCGATCGAGGTCCGTCCGGCCCGCTCCACCACCCTCGCCCTGCGCTGGATCGTCGGCTACGCCCGCATCCGTCGCGAGAAGACGATGGGCGAACGCCTCGCCGGCGAGCTGCTCGACGCCTCCAACGGCGTCGGCGCGGCCGTCAAGCGCCGCGAGGACACGCACAAGATGGCCGAGGCCAACCGCGCCTTCGCCCACTACCGCTGGTGAACGGCCGGGTCCGGCGGCGATCCCGCCGGCCCCACGCCCTCCACCCCCCGAAACTTCCACGAGGTAACGACGATGGCCAAGCGTCCACCGCTCAAGACCCTGCGCAACATCGGGATCATGGCGCACATCGACGCCGGCAAGACCACCACGACCGAGCGCATCCTCTTCTACACCGGCAAGTCCTACAAGATCGGCGAGGTCCACGACGGCGCCGCCACCATGGACTGGATGGAGCAGGAGCAGGAGCGCGGGATCACGATCACCTCCGCCGCCACCACGTGCGAGTGGAAGGATCACACGATCAACATCATCGACACGCCCGGCCACGTGGACTTCACGGTCGAGGTCGAGCGGTCGCTGCGTGTCCTGGACGGCTCGGTCGCCGTGTTCGACGGCGTCGCCGGGGTCGAGCCCCAGTCCGAGAAGGTCTGGCAGCAGGCCGACAAGTACGGCGTGCCGCGCATGTGCTTCGTCAACAAGCTGGACCGCACCGGCGCCTCGTTCGAGTACTCGTTCAACTCGATCCGTGATCGCCTGACCCCCAACGCGGTCGCCATCCAGCTGCCGATCGGCCTCGAGGACCAGCTCGAGGGCGTCGTCGACCTCGTCCGCAACGTCGGCATCGTCTGGAAGGGCGAGGACCTCGGCGCCTCCTTCGAGGAGATCGAGGTCCCGGCCGACATGAAGGCGGCCGTCGAGGAGGCCCGCGCCGAGCTGATGGAGCGGGTCGCCGAGAACGACGAGGAGCTGCTCGAGGTCTTCCTCGAGAACGAGGAGCTGTCGGTCGACCAGATCAAGTCGGGTCTGCGCAAGGCGACCATCGCCAACCAGCTGGTGCCCGTGCTGTGCGGGTCGGCGTTCAAGAACAAGGGCGTGCAGCCCCTGCTCGACGCCGTGCTCGACTACCTGCCCTCGCCGCTCGAGGTGCCCCCGATCAAGGGCATCGACAACAAGACCGGCGAGACCGTCGAGCGCAAGCCCGACGACAGCGAGCCGTTCTCGGCCCTGGCGTTCAAGGTCATGACCGACCCCTTCGTGGGGACCCTGGTCTTCGCCCGGGTGTACTCCGGCAAGCTCGAGTCCGGCTCGTACATCCACAACGTCACCAAGGACGAGAAGCTGCGCGTCGGCCGCATCCTGCAGATGCACGCCAACTCCCGCGAGGAGCGCGACGTCTGCCAGACCGGTGACATCGTCGCGCTGGTGGGGCTGAAGTCCACCACGACCGGTGACACGCTCTCCGACCCCAGCCACCGGGTCCTGCTCGAGTCGATGGAGTTCCCCAAGCCGGTCATCCACATCGCCATCGAGCCCAAGACCAAGTCGGACCAGGAGAAGCTCTCCACGGCGCTGCAGAAGCTGGCCGAGGAGGACCCCACCTTCACCGTCCGCACCGACGAGGAGACCGGTCAGACCATCGTCGGCGGCATGGGCGAGCTGCACCTCGAGATCATCGTCGACCGGCTCCTGCGCGAGTTCAAGGTCGAGGCCAACGTCGGCCGGCCGCAGGTGGCCTACCGCGAGGCGCTCAAGAAGCCCGTCGACAAGGTGCGCTACACCCACAAGAAGCAGACCGGTGGTTCCGGCCAGTTCGGCGACGTGATCATCAACGTCCGCCCGCTGACCGACGAGGACCGCGAGGAGTACGAGCTCGAGCCCGAGGACCGCTACCACTTCGTCAGCAAGATCTTCGGTGGCTCCATCCCCAAGGAGTACATCCCGGCCGTCGACGCCGGCATCCGGGACTCGCTGGACTCCGGTGTGCTCGCCGGCTACCCGATGGTCGACGTGTTCGTCGAGCTGGTCGACGGCAGCTACCACGACGTGGACAGCTCCGAGATGGCCTTCAAGATCACCGGCGCGATGGCCTTCAAGGAGGCCTGCCGGCTGGCCGGGATGAAGCTGCTCGAGCCGGTCATGGAGGTCGAGGTCGTCACCCCCGAGGACTACCTCGGTGACGTGATGGGCGACCTGTCCGGTCGCCGCGGGCTGATCCAGGGCTCGGAACCACGCGGCAACAACACCGTGATCGACGCGCGCGTCCCGCTGTCGGAGATGTTCGGCTACGCGACCGACCTGCGCTCGATGACCCAGGGCCGCGCCAACTACACGATGGTGTTCGGCGACTACGAGCCGGC
>JAHWKB010000336.1 GCA_019348115.1 Actinomycetota bacterium
CCGGGGCGCACTGGAAGGCGATGTCCATCGCGAGCTCGAGCCCGTGGTCCCGGCAGGCCGAGACGAGCTTGCGGAAGTCGTCCATCGTGCCCAGCTCGGGATGGATGCTCTTGTGCCCGCCCTCGGCCGATCCGATCGCCCACGGCGAGCCGAGGTCGCCGGGCGCGGCCTCGACCGCGTTGTTGCGCCCCTTGCGGTGCTCGCGACCGATCGGGTGGATCGGCGGCAGGTACAGGACGTCGAAGCCCATGCGCTCGACGTACGGCAGGCGGTCGATCACGTCGACGAGGGTCCCGTGCCGGTCGGGGTCGGGTGACGCCGAACGGGGGAAGAGCTCGTACCAGGCGGACGCGCGGGCGAGCGGCCGGTCGACCTGCACCACGAGCGTGCGGTCGAAGGTCGTGGCGTGCGGCCTGGGGTCGAGCCGGGCGACGGCGCCGACGATGTCGCCTGAGGCCGCGAGGTCGCGGCGGCTCTCGGGGAACCGGGCGTCGTCCCGGAGGACGTCCGCGGCGCGGCGGAGCCGCTCGGCGTCCTCCTCGCCGGCGTCCTCGGCCAGCTCCTCGAGGAGCCCGGCGCCGATGGCGAAGTCGACGTCGGTCGCGACGCGGGCCTCGACCTTGGCGCGGATGTCGCGCAGCCAGGTGCCGTAGCGGTCGACCCAGCCGACCACCGTGAACTCGATCCGTCCCACGTCGTCGCACGAGAAGGTGCCGGCCCAGCGGTCGTTGAGGACGTGCGCCATCGGGACCTCGCGCCACGTGGCGCGTCCGCTGGCGCTCTGCGGTCGCCAGCGGACGGCGGCCGCGAGCACCTCGTGGGAGTCCGCGTAGATGTCGGCCTCGACCGTGATCGGCTCACCCACCGCGCGCTTGGCGCGGAACCGGCCGCCGTCCACCTGTGGCGTCACGGCACGGATGCGGACACGCTCGTTCGTGTAGCTGCTCAACGCGGCGCGCTCCTGACGGTGGTCCTCGCTCTCGAACCTAGGGTCCTCCGCCGGCCCGTGCGTGCGCGACCCGCTGGACGGGCGACCGGGTCCGGGGCCGGCGCCACCCGGCCAGGGCCGACCCGTCACCGAGCGTGACCCGTGGCAACTAGGTTGCACGCGTGCCCTCCCCGCCGACGCCCTCATGGCCGCGCGTGGCCGTGGTCGTCGCCGCGGTCGTCGCGTTGGCCCTGGCCTGGGTCGGGTGGACCTGGTGGTCGGCGGAGCGGGCGCTCGACCAGCAGGAGGTCGGGAGCATCGACGACCGCGGCACCGAGGATGCCGAGGCCGCGGCCTTCGACGAGGTCCTCGACGTCCTCGTGGTGGGCAGCGACGACCGCTCGGATCTCACCGAGGAGCAGCGCCGCGAGCTCCACACCGGGACGTTCGACGGCGCGCGGACCGACACGATCCTCTGGGTGCAGCTGCGCGGCGACGGCGTGTCGATCGTGTCGTTCCCACGCGATCTCCTGGTCCGGACCGTCGACGACGGCAACATGCGCATCAACCAGGTGCTGGAGGTCGGCGGCCCGGACGCGCTCGCCGGCGTGGTCGAGGGCATCCTCGGCGCCGAGCTCGACCACTACGTCGAGGTGTCGATCTCGTCGTTCCTCGAGATCGTGGACGCCGCCGGCGGGGTCGAGATCTGCCTCGACGAGGAGCTCCGTGACCGCAAGTCCGGCGCGGACTTCGACGCGGGCTGCCACGACATGGACGGCGTCGACGCGCTGGCCTACGTCCGGTCCCGCCAGGGCGACCGCTCGGACTTCGCCCGTGTGGAGCGGCAGCAGATCTTCCTGACGGCGCTCGCCGACAAGGCGACGAGCCTGTCCGTCCTGGCCAACCCGGTCCGCCTGCGCTCGCTCGCGACGACGGTCGCCGAGGGGTTGACCGTCGACGACGGGCTCGGCGTCCCGCGGATGGTCGACCTCGCCCGGGCCATGCAGGGGGTCCTGGACGAGGGGCTCGACAGCTTCACGCTGCCGGCGTACCCGATGGAGGTCGACGGCATCCCGTACGTCGTGCCGTACGAGCCTGGCGTCGCGGAGCTGTCGGGGCGGATCGCGCGGGGCGAGGAGCTCCCGGACCGGCCGACGCAGGAGGAGCGCGACGAGCTCGACGTCCGCATCGTCGCCGGCGCGTCGTCGGCGGAGGCGTCACGGGTCGAGAGCGTCCTCTACTTCGCCGGCTACAGCCCGGCGGTCGGCGGGACGGCCGAGGAGCCCGTCCGCACCACCGTCCACGCCGGCGCGGGGGCCGGGGACGCGGCCGAGGCGATCGCGGCGGTCCTCGGGGCGCGGCTGTCGTCGAGCCCACCGTCCGACCTCGAGCTCGGGTTCGGCGAGATCGTCGTCGTCACCGGCGCCGGTGTGGGGACGGAGGACGAGGGCGCCTGACCCCGGGCACGGCTCAGGCCTCGAGCGGGTCCCCCGGGATGGGCTCCCCGCGACGCAGCAGGTCGAGTGCTTCCTCGGGGTCCATGCCGGCCGGCAGCCGCGACTTCACGACCCGCACCGGGACGCCCACGGCGATCGAGAACGGCGGCACGTCCTTGTTGACCAGGCAGTGGCTGGCGACGACGGATCCCTGTCCGACGTCGACCCCGCGGAGCACGGTCGCCTTCTCGCCGATCCAGACGTCACTGCCCACCCGCACCGGGGACTTGGCGATCCCCTGGTCCTTGATCGGCACGTCGAGACGGTCGTAGCGGTGGTCGAAGTCGCAGATGTAGATCCAGTC
>JAHWKB010000019.1 GCA_019348115.1 Actinomycetota bacterium
CCGCAGCTCGCCGAGCTCGAGCTCGCCGAGCCGAGCCTGTACCTGACCCACGTGCCGGAGGCCGCGACGCGACTGGCCGGGTTGATCGAGGAGCGCCTCCCGTGAGCTGGAGCGCGCTGCGCGTCGCCGTCACGGGCTCGAGCGGGCTCATCGGCGATGCGCTCGTCAGCTCCCTCCGCGCCGACGGCCACACCGTCCACCGGGTCGTGCGCTCGCGGGAGGCGGCCGTCGACGGCGACCTCTACTGGTCGGTCGAGCGCGGCGAGATCGACGCCGAGGGGTTCGCCGGCGTGGACGCCGTCGTGCACCTCGCCGGCGAGCCGCTCGGCGAGCACCGCTGGGACGACGAGACCAAGCGGCGGATCCGTGCCAGTCGGGTCGACGGCACGCGGCTCCTCAGCGAGGCCCTCGCGGGTCTGTCCGATCCGCCGTCGGTGCTCGTGAGCGGGTCGGCCGTCGGCTACTACGGCTCGCGCGGCGACGAGATCCTGACCGAGGCGGCCGGACCGGGCGACGACTTCCTCGCCGAGGTCGTCGTGGCCTGGGAGGCTGCAGCCGACCCGGCGCGGGACGCCGGGATCCGGGTCGCGCACCCACGCACCGGCGTCGTCATCGCCGAGCGCGGGCCGCTGATCGACAAGGTCCGGCTGCCGTTCAGCCTGGGCATCGGCGGCCGCATCGGCGACGGTCGCCAGTGGGTGCCCTGGATCTCGCTCGAGGACGAGGTCCGCGCCCTGCGCTTCCTCCTCGACGGGGACCTCGACGGACCGGTCAACCTCGTGGCCCCCAACCCGGTGCAGAACCGTGAGCTGACCGAGGCGCTCGGCGAGGTGCTGCGCCGCCCGACGATCATCCCCACGCCCCTCCTCGGGATCCGCGTGCTGTACGGCGAGATGGGGGTGTCCCTGGCGACGACGAGCCAGCGGGTGGTGCCGCGCAGGCTCCAGGACGCGGGCTTCGCGTTCGGCCACCCGACGCTCCGCCCCGCGCTCCGCCTCGCTCTCGCCGGCTAGGTTCGTCCGCCCGGACGAGCCGGCACGGAGGGACGCGCAGATGGCGTACGACGCGGACGTGATCGTCGTCGGTGGGGGGCTCGCGGGCCTCGTCGCCGCGACCGAGGCGGCGGACGCCGGTCGCAAGGTGATCGTGCTCGAGCAGGAGCCCGAGCAGTCGCTCGGCGGGCAGGCGTTCTGGTCCCTCGGCGGGCTGTTCTTCGTCGACTCGCCCGAGCAGCGTCGCATGCGCATCAAGGACTCGCTCGACCTCGCGCTGCAGGACTGGATGGGCACGGCCGGCTTCGACCGTGACGAGGACCACTGGCCGCGGCAGTGGGCCGAGGCCTACGTCCACTGGGCCCACGGCGAGAAGCGCTCATGGCTGGCGCAGATGGGCATGAAGTGGATCCCCGTGGTCGGCTGGGCCGAACGCGGCGGCTACGGCGCCATCGGGCACGGCAACTCCGTGCCGCGCTTCCACCTCACGTGGGGGACCGGGCCCGGGGTCGTCGAGCCGTTCGAGCGGCGCACGCGTGAGCACGCGGCCAGCGGTCGGATCGAGCTCCGGTTCCGCCACCGGGTCGACGGTCTCGTCGTCGCCGGCGGTGCCGCGACCGGCGTCTCCGGCACCGTCCTCGCGCCCGACGACATGGCGCGCGGCCGGCCGAGCAACCGCGACGCGGTGGGGCAGTTCGAGCTCTCCGCGCAGGCCGTCGTCGTCACCTCCGGCGGCATCGGGGGGAACCTCGACCTCGTCCGGCGGAACTGGCCGCGGGACCGCATGGGCGAGCCGCCGACCGAGATGATCATCGGCGTCCCGGACCACGTCGACGGGCGCATGCTCGGCATCACCGAGGACGCCGGCGCGCGCATCGTCAACCGCGACCGCATGTGGCACTACACCGAGGGCATCCGGAACTGGGACCCCATCTGGACCAAGCACGGCATCCGCATCCTGCCGGGTCCGTCCTCGTTGTGGCTCGACGCGACCGGCACGCGCCTGCCCGTGCCGCTGTTCCCCGGCTACGACACACTCGGCACGCTCCAGCACATCATGCGGACCGGCCACGAGCACACCTGGTTCATCCTCACGCAGCGGATCATCGAGAAGGAGTTCGCGCTCTCCGGCTCCGAGCAGAACCCCGACATGACCGGCAAGGACCTGAAGGTCTTCCTCCGGTCGCGGCTCGCGTCCGGGGCGCCGGAGCCGGTGCAGGCGTTCATGGACAAGGGCGAGGACTTCGTCATCGAGGACAACCTCGAGGCGCTCGTCGCAGGCATGAACGCGAAGACCGCCGAGCCGCTCCTCGACTTCGACACCGTCCGTGCCGAGGTCCAGGCACGCGACCGTGAGCTGGCCAACGAGTACACCAAGGACCTGCAGATCGCCGCGCTCCGCAACGCCCGCACCTACCTCGGCGACAAGCTCGTCCGCGTGGCGACCCCGCACCGCATGCTCGACCCCGAGGCCGGCCCGCTCATCGGCGTGAAGCTCAACCTCCTCACACGCAAGACGCTGGGCGGGCTCGAGACCGACCTCGACGGTCGCTGCCTCCGCAGCGACGGATCGGTCTTCGAAGGGCTCTACGCCGCCGGCGAGGTCGCCGGGTTCGGCGGCGGCGGGATGCACGGCTACCGGGCGCTGGAGGGGACGTTCCTCGGTGGCTGCCTGTTCTCCGGCCGGACGGCCGGGCGCGCGGCCGCTGCCGCCGTGGGCTAGGCGTACCGTCGGGCGCGACGACGAGAGGTGGGGCGCCCGTGCTGGACCGACTGACCGCTGCCGTGTTCCGCGGGCTCTCCGCGGCCCGCGGCAAGCGTGTCTTCCACCCGGACGGCGTCGCCTACCGCGCCCGTTGGGAGCCGGTCGGGACCGCCGGCGGGGTGCTCACCACGCCGGCGAGCGAGGCCCGTGAGGTCGACGCGGTGGTGCGGTTCTCGCGTGCGATCGGCCTCCCCGAGAGCGCGCCGGACATCCTCGGCGCGGCCGTGAAGCTCCTCGACGCCCACGGCGCGGGGCGGGACCAGGACCTCGCGCTGGCGTCCAGCGGGCGCTCGGCCGTGTCGCGCCACCTGCTGGTCCCGACCCGCGGGTTCACGGGCGCGGTGTTCTCCTCGATCGCTCCGTACGCGGCCGCCGGCGAGCGCGTCACCGTCATGGCCGAGATGTCCGACGACGGCACGCCGCGGCCGTTCGAGGACCTCCGCGCCGGGGCCGTCCCGCCCGCCGACCTCCATCTCTGGGTCGAGCCGAGCGGTCGCAGCCTCGGGACCCTCCGGGTCGGTGCCCGGTTGTCCGACGACGTGAGTCGCGACCTGCGGTTCGATCCGTGGCACACCGGACCGGGGCTCCGCCCCATCGGCTGGATCAACCGCCTCCGCCGCCCGACCTACGCCGCCAGCCAGGAGGGGCGCGACGCTCCGGCCGCCGGTGCCCGTCCCGCGCTCGACGACGCGTCCACCCCTGAGTCCACCCGCTGATCAGGAGCCCGTCCGTGTTCTTCTTCTTCTCGAACCGCCTCGGTTGCGGCGGCTCCATCCTCGTCTCCCTGGTGATCTCCGGCATCCTGCTGCTCGCCCTCAGCCAGTGCAACGGCTGAGCCGCCGACCTCGGCACGTCCAGCGACCGACCCGGAGGCGCCGTTCGCCTCGATCCCACCGCGGCCGACCACCCGTCGGGGACGGTCACGGGTCGAGGTGTGGACGTCCCTCGTCCGTCACGGCGAAGACCCGCCAGCTCCCCGGCACCCCTCGGAGCTGCTGTTCGCCACGGTCCGCGAACGTGAACCCGGCGCCGGCGACGAGCGGTGGCACGGAAGCCGAGACGAGGACCTCGCCGGCCCCGGCGAGTCCCACGACCCGCGCGGCGATGTGCACGGCGATGCCGGCCGGATCGTGGCCGCGGAGCTCGATCTCGCCGGTGTGGAGCCCGGCGCGGACCTCGATGCCGAGGCTGCCTACGGCGTTCCGGATCGCCATGGCGCAGCGGATGGCACGTCCCGGGCCGTCGAAGGTGGCGAGATGTCCGTCGCCCAACGACTTGACGAGGGTGCCCCGGAACCGCTCGACCTGCGCGGCGACGAGGTCGTCGAGGTCGTCGAGCACCTCCCCCCAGGCGCGGTCGCCGAGCGCGTCCGCGGTCTCCGTCGAGGCGACCACGTCGGTGAAGAGCACGGTGGCGAGCACGCGGTGAGACACAGGCGCCACCGTCGTTCCGATCGCGAACTCGTGGACGGCCGCCATCATCGGCTCACCCTGGTCGCCGACCCAGTACCAGTGGTCAGCCCCAGGGAACTCCCGATGTCGTGCTCCAGGGATGTGCTGGGCGAGGTAGCGACCGTGGCCCACGCGCACGACGCGGTCCCCGGTGCTGTGCAGCACGAGCGTCGGCGCCGTGACCGCCGGGAGCACGTGCCGCACGTCGTACCCGTACATGGCCCGCTGCATCGCCACCGCCGTCCCGGGGCTGCACGCCAGCCGCTCCAGGCGGGCCCACCAGTGCCGCACCGTCTGGTCGCCGGCGAGGCTGGGGGCGAGGAGGTCGATCGACGGCGACGAGGGGACCCCCCACGTCTCCTCCTGGATGGCGGCGATCCGGTCCTGGACCTCGACCGGGACACCCCACGGGTAGTCGTCCGCGCGCGCGAGCCGGGCGTACCCGTTGACGAGCACCAGCGACTCGGTGCGGCGGGGATGCGTGGCGGCGAAGGTCAACGCCATCTGGGCACCGTCACCCGTGCCGAGCAGGACGGCGCGCTCGCATCCGACGGCGTCGAGCACCGCCAGCAGGTCGTCCATCCATCCCTCGAGGCTCGGCACCTCGGTCAGCGGTACGGGATCGGAGAGGCCGATGCCCCGCCTGTCGAACAGGATCAGCCGCGCGTAGGAGGCGAACCGACGCAGCGGCCGCGCCATGACCGGATGGTCCCAGTAGGCCTCGACGTGCGAGACCCACGGGGGGAGGATGACGATGTCCGGCGGACCCGTGCCGATCGCCTGGTAGGCGATGTGGGCCCCGCCGCTCCTGGCGTACCGGGTCTCGGGCGGGGTGATCACCGGCACCGCGATGCGGGACGGCGACCGAGCAACGACGGGATGGTCATCTGGACGTCCCTTCCGGCGGCGACCGCACCCGGACACGAACGACCGTACGCGAACCCCGGTTGGAGGTGCGTCCTCGGCTATCCCGCAGGCGCCAGCAGCTGCTTGGCGCGGAGGAACACGGCGTCGAGCATGTCCTCGGTGAGCCGGCCGGTGAACGTGTTCTGCTGCGACACGTGGTAGCTCCCGAGGAGCGTGGCGCCGGACGCCAGCTTCGCCTCGGCGCCGTGCCCGAACCGCGGCTTGCGGCCCTCGTAGCCCCAGTGGCGGAGCGCGGCGTCCCATCCGAACCCGCCCAGGGCGACCACGACCGCGGGTGACACGAAGTCGGTCTCGGCGGCGAGGTAGTCCGCGCAGTTGTCGCGCTCGTCGGTGGTGGGCTTGTTCGCCGGCGGGGCGCACTTCACCGGGGCGGTGATGAACGCGTCGCGGAGGGCGAGGCCGTCGTCGATGTGCTCCGAGGTCGGCTGGTTCGCGAACCCCGTCCGGTGCAGCGACGCGAACAGCCAGTCACCCGAGCGGTCGCCCGTGAACATGCGCCCGGTGCGGTTCGCGCCATGAGCCGCGGGGGCGAGGCCGACGATCATCACGCGACCGTCCGGGTCACCGAACGGCGGCACGGGGCGGCCCCAGTAGTCCCAGTCCGCGTAGGCGCGGCGCTTCTCGCGCGCGACCTCCTCGCGCCACGCGACGAGCCGCGGACACCGTCGGCAGTCGACGAGGTCCGCGACCATGGAGTCGAGCGAGTCCCAGGCCGTCATCGCCGCCGAGGCTACCGCCGGACCCGGAAGGCCAGCGGGGCGGCGGCGCCGAACCTCCGGTGGCAGCGACAGGCGAGGGGGTCCCCGTGGCGTGGTGGCAGGTGGCCCTGTGGGGCCTCGCGGCGGTGCAGCTCGTGCTGTTCGGGGTGTGGATCGCCTCGGCCGTCCGGCAGGACGCGAGCCTCGTGGACCGCCTCTGGGGGCTGCTGTTCGTCGTCCTCGTCGGGGCCTACACGTTCCTCGGCGACGGCGATCCGCTGCGCGAGACCATGGCGGTGGCGCTCGTGACCGTCTGGGGCCTCCGCCTGGCGGGCTACATCACCTGGCGGAACTGGGACCACGGGGAGGATCCCCGCTACGCCGAGATGCGCGAGCGGCACCCCGAGACCTTCGCGGTCCGGAGCCTCTTCACGGTGTTCTGGGCCCAGGGCACGATCGCGTGGATCGTGGCGCTGCCGCTCCTCGCGGTCGCCACCGACGCCGACCCGTCGGCACCGACGGGGCTCGACGTCCTCGCCGGCGCGGTGTGGCTCGTCGGGTTCGTGTTCGAGGCCGGCGGTGACTGGCAGCTGTCCCGCTTCCTCGCCGACCCCGCGAACCGCGGCACGGTCTTGGATCGCGGCCTGTGGCGTTGGACCCGGCACCCCAACTACTTCGGCGACGCGACGGTGTGGTGGGGCCTGGGACTCCTCGGTCTCGCGACCGGTGCCTGGTGGTCGCTCGCGGGGCCGGCGGTCATGACCCTGCTGATCGTGAAGGTGTCGGGCGTAACGCTCACCGACCGCAACATGACGGAGGGATCGCGCCGGGAGGGCCACGAGGAGTACGTCCGGCGCACCAACGCCTTCTTCCCGGGTCCGCGGCGCGGGTGACCGTCCGCTGAGACGTCACGCTTCGACCCGGGTGTGCGCTGGAGCACGTACCGTCCCCGACCGGTGCAACCTCCGCGGCCGTTCGATCGTCAGTACGTGCGAGCCGTGACCTCCCGACCCAGGACCTCGGACCGCATGCAGCCTCGGATCATCGTCGTCGCTCTCGTCGCGGCACTGGCGGTCGTCGCCGCCGGCCTCGCCGTCGCGAACGGGTCGCTGCCGTTCGCCAACTCCGACGTGGCCGCGCAGCCTGCTGTCGACGAGCCCGCCGTCGCGCCCGAGCAGGACCTCACCGCCGCGCCGGACGAGGCGCCGACCGAGGAGCCGACCCCGACCGAGACCGAGACCGAGACGGAGGCGTCGCCCGAGCCGACCGAGACCGAGACCGAGCTCTCCGAGGAGGAGAAGGCCGCGATCGAGGCCGAGCGCGCCCAGGTCGTCGCGGTGCAGACGAAGCTCACCGAGCTCCGGTACTACGCGGGACCGATCGACGGTGACGCCGGGCCCAAGACCACGATGGCCGTGATGGCCTTCCAGAAGGTCAACCGCCTCGGCGCCGACGGCGTGATCGGCCCGAAGACGCTCGCGGCGCTCGACGCACCGGTGGCGCCGTCGCTCAAGGGCGGCAACGCCGACCGCATCGAGGTCGACCTCACCCTCCAGGTCGCGTACGCGGTGAAGGGCGGCGCGATCGCCCGCATCCTCCCGATCTCCTCGGGGAGCGGCGAGACCTACCGGACGCCGAGCGGCGGCAAGGCCGTCTCGCTCACCCCGGTCGGCGACTTCAAGATCCAGCGCCGTATCGTGGGCGAGCGCAAGGCGCCGCTCGGGATCCTCTACGACCCGCTCTACATCTACAAGGGCTGGGCCCTCCACGGTTCCAACTCCGTGCCGGCCTACCCCGCCAGCCACGGCTGCGTGCGCTTCACCCGCTGGGACGCCGTCTGGCTCGCCGGCCAGTACGCGAACGGCACCCAGGTCCGCCTCTACGGCGGCACCCACACCTTCACGATGGGGAGCTCGGCCCCGGGGACCGACGAGCCCGGTGGTGACACCGGGCCGGGGGCCGAGGGCGAGGACCCCTCGACGGACCCGTCCCCGTCGCCCTCTCCGGAGCCGTCGCCCTCTCCGGAGCCGTCCCCGAGCCCGACGCCGCAGCCGGAGCCGAGCGAGCCGGAGCCGTCGGAGCCGGGGCCCACGGAGCCCGAGCCCTCCGATCCTCCGAGCGAGCCCGAGCCGACCGGGTCGGAGTCGACCGAGCCCGAGGACGACGGCGTCGTCCCGACCCCCTGACGCCTGCGGGCCGGCGGTCGGCCCGGCTCGTTGACCGTCGGCCGTCGGCGCTACCTTCGCCCGGCCTCGCCGCAGGAGCCGCCGTGACCGACGCAGGGACCGACACCGCGACCGATGCCGACACGTTCGGGATCGACCGTGCGACCTGGGACCTCCTGGTCGACCACTCGTGGTCCGACTTCCCCTACGAGGTCTGCGGCCTCCTCGGCGTCGAGCCCGACGGGACGCTCCACCACTTCCCGATCACCAACGCCGAGCGTTCGATGACGTACTACGTCATGGACGCGAAGGAGCTCCTGAAGGCGATGCGCGAGATCGAGGACGCCGGCTGGGGGCTCGCGATCTACCACTCGCACACGCACACCCAGGCGTACCCGTCGGACACCGACATCCGCCTCGCCGCCTACCCGGATGCGACGTACCTGATCGTCACCCTCCAGGACCGCGACCGCCCCGACATCCGCGCCTTCTCGATCGTCGACGACGAGGTCACCGAGAAGCGCGTCGTCCTCCGCGACGGCGCCCCCGCCTGACCCACCCGGATCTGTACACGCTTCCTCGGAACGGGTCCGAACGAGCGTCGACACATCCTGCGTCCACAGGCGCGTCGACGCTGGTGCTCGACGTCGGTGCTCGGGCTGATGGGGTCCCGTGGCATGAAGACCTCGCCGCTCCTCGCCCTCGCCCCTGTGCTCCGCCGGCAGTTCGGCGTGTTCACCGTCGACCAGGCTCGCGACGCCGGGATCCCGGCGTGGCTCCTGAGCGAGCTGTGCGGGAAGGGCGAGCTCGAGCGTCTCTACCGCGGCGTGTACGGGAGCGTCCTCCATCCGGACGGCGCGGACCGGCGGTGGATGGCTGCTCAGCTGGCCGGCGGCGACCGCGTCGTGATCAGCCACCGCGCCGCGGCACACCTGCACGGGCTGCAGTACACCGGGACGAGGAGCCGGCCCGACCTGGAGCTGTCGACCCGTCGGGGCGCGCGTCGGCTCCCGGGGGAGCTCCGGGTGCACACGCAGGTCCCGTTCCGGGACACCGACGTGACCGACGTCGGCGTCTGGCGCGTCACCTCGGTCCCTTGGACGCTCGCCAGCCTCGCGTACCGCCTCGGCCCGTCGAGGACCGAGCAGGCGGTGGGAGCCGCCATCGCCGGCGACCTGCTCACCGTCGACGAGCTCGCTGGTTGCGTCCCGCGGCTCCGCTTCTGCGCGGGAGTCCAGATCCTGCGCGACCTCATCACCCGCCTCTCGCCGGACCTCCGGCTGACGCGGTCGGAGGCCGAGCGCCTCGTGCTGCGCCTGGTGGGCGAGGCGGGTCTGCCGAAGCCCGAGGTCAACCACCGTGTCGTCGACGCCTCAGGACACGTCCGCGAGCTCGACCTCGCCTGGCCCACGTGGGGCGTGTGCGTGGAGATCGACCTGCACCCGTCGCACCAGGGGACGATCGGCCGCCACGCCGACGGCCGGCGGCAGAACGATCTGGTCATCCGATGGACCATCCTGCGGTTCGATGACCTGGACCTGCAGTTCGATGCCGTCTCGGTCATCGAGGTCATCCGACGGACGCTCGCACACGCCGGCGCCCCCGTCTGAACCTGTACACGCTTCTTCGGACCCGTTCCGAAGAAGCGTGTACAGATCTGGAGGGCGGTGCGGTCAGACGGCGCGGGCGAGCTCGCCGGCGAGGTCGCCGTTCGCCACGACCGCAACGTCGTCGAGGCCCTGCCACGACGCGAACGTCCGCAGCTCCGCGGCGAGCTCGCGGGCGACATGGAGGGGGTCGTTGCCCGGCTCGACGAAGGTGCCCTGGACGCGGAGCACGCGGGCCGGGCGGTCGCTCTTGAGGTCGACGCGCGCGGTGATGCGGTCGCCGAGGAGGAACGGCAGCACGTAGTAGCCGTGGACGCGCTTCTCCTTCGGCGTGTAGATCTCGATGCGGTAGTGGAAGTCGAAGAGCCGCTCGGCGCGGTCGCGGAACCACACCACGGGGTCGAAGGGGGAGAGGAGCGCGCGCGCCGGGATGCTCCGCGGGGTGACGGCGTCCCGGTGCAGGTACGCCGGCTTCGACCACCCCTCCACCCGGACCTCGGTCAGCTCCCCTGACGCGACGAGGGTGGCGATCGCCGGCCGTGCCTCGCCGAGCTTCAGCCGGAACTGGTCGGCGATGTCGGCGGCCGTGCCGATGCCCTGCGCCCGCGCCCCGACCCGCACGAGCTCCAGGACCTGCTGCTCGAACGGCGGGGTCGGGGCGGACAGCACCGCTGCCGGGAGCACCCGCTCGGGGAGGTCGAAGTGGAGCATGAACTGCCGGTCGCGGTGGTGGACCGCCGTCTGCCCGCTCATGTAGAGCCAGTCGAGCGCGACCCGACCGTCGCTCCAGCCCCACCACTCCTCGCGCGTGCCGGGCGAGTCGAGATCCGACACCGACACGGGTCCATGCTCGGCGATGAACGCCAGCACCTCGTCGACGAACCCGGGCCGCTCCTCCACGAGCGCCTGCACCCGGCGCCACGGGTGGCGCTCCATCCGGAAGCGGAGCGCGGGGTGGAGCGCCACGGGCATCACCGACGCCATGTGGCCCCAGTGCTCGAAGTTCTCGCCGCTCCGCCACAGCCACGCGTCGAGATGCTCGGTGTCGTACGGCCCGAGCCGCGAGAAGAAGGGCAGGTAGTGCGCCCTCGCGGCGACGTTGACCGAGTCGAGCTGCACGACGCCGTTGCGGCCCAGCACACGGCGGAGGTGGCGGACGTCGACACGGCCCCCGGGCCGCGGCGTCGCGAAGCCCTGCGCCCCGAGGGCGATCCGGCGCGCACGCTCGAGGGGGATCGCTCTCATGCGGCTGGACGCTACTCGTCCTCCACGTCGACCGAGGCCGCGAGGAGGGACTCGAGGTCCGAGCTCCGGGGGAGGTCCATCTCGAGGATGCGACCGACGGCGCGCTCCGCCGGCGACAACCGGTCGACGGTGCCGTCGTCGTCGTCCCAGGCCTCGTCGAACCGATCGAACCGGTAGGCCTTCGGCACGCGCGGGTCGACGTAGCTCGCCCGGCACACGGCACGCGTGTTGCCGAGCTGCTCGGCCGCGGCGTCGATCGCCGCCAGGATGTTCTTCTCGGCGTCCGCCGCGCTCTGCGGGGGGCCGAGCTCCCGGAGCGACCGCGCCACGACGCTCGTCCCGCCCCACGTGCGGAAGTCCTTCGCCGTGAAGTCGTCGCCGGACACCTCGCGGAGGTAGGCGTTCACGGCACCGGAGTCGACGGCGTGCCACCGCTCGTCCGCGTCGAGGTAGGCGAAGAGGCGCGGGCCGGAGATGTCCGCGCACTTCGCGACCTGCCGCGCGAGCCGGCGGTCCCGGAACGCGTACTCGCGCTCCTGGCCCGACTTCGCCGGGAACGCGAAGCGGACGGTCGTCCCGTCGACGTCCACGTGCTCCCGCAGGAGGGTCGTGAGCCCGTAGGACTCGTTGGTCCGGGCGTACTCGTCGTTGCCGACCCGGATGAGGGTCTCGTCGAGGAGCGCGACGACGAGCGCGAGCACCTTCTCGCGGCTGAGCGAGCGCCGACGGAGGTCGCGGTCGACGGCCTCGCGGATGCTCGGGAGCACCTCGCGGAACGCCCGCATCCGGTGGAACTTCGTCGCGTCGCGGACCTCGCGCCACAGGTCGTGGTAGCGGTACTGCTTGCGTCCCGCCTCGTCGTACCCCGTGGCCTGCAGGTGCCCATCGGGGTCGCGGCAGATCCACACGTCGGTCCACGCCGGCGGGATCGCGAGACGCAGACAGCGCTCGCGCTCCGGTCCGTCGGGGATCACGGTGCCGTCGGGACCGTGGAAGCTCCAGCCCTTCCCGCGACGTACCCGCGAGATCCCGGGCTCGTCGTCGGCCACGTACACGAGGCCCACGACCTCGGCGTGCTGGTCGGGCGGGGCGTCCGGGGGCAGCTCGGACACGACCGGGAGCACGCTGGTCACGGTCACGTCGGGATCGGGCGCTTCTGCCATCCGGCACGGGGTACCTCCCGGTTCCCCCCGTTGCCACTGGCCGACCAGGGCCCAACGGTCGCCCCGGGTAGGCTCCCGGTCCCCCCACACGAGAGAGCCAGGTCCCGCCATGCCCGTCGTCCGCATCCCCACGGTCCTCCGGAAGCACACCGGCGGCGAGGCGAAGGTCGAGGCCGCCGGCGGCTCCGTCGGCGAGGTGTTCTCGGACCTGATCGCGAACCACCCGGGCCTCGGCGACCAGCTCCTCGAGGACGGCGAGGTCCGCGGGTTCATCAACGTCTACGTCGACGACGAGGACATCCGTTACCTCGACGGCCTCGACTCGCGGGTCGAGGACGGCTCCGAGATCGCCATCATGCCCGCGGTCGCAGGAGGCGCGGAGGCGCAGCCGAGCACGCACCGCGCCCTCGGGTCCGCGGGCGGCGCCGGCGGCTCGATCTAGGTGCTCTACGACGACATCGCGCAGGCGGTCGGGAACACGCCGCTGGTCGGGCTCCCGAGCCTGTCACCCGACGGCTACCGCATCTACCTCAAGCTCGAGGGGCACAACCCGACCGGGTCGGTGAAGGACCGGGTCGCGAAGTACCTCATCGAGCAGGCCGAGAAGGCCGGTGCGCTGCAGCCCGGCCAGCGGGTCATCGAGCCGACGTCGGGGAACACCGGGATCGCGCTCGCGGCCATCTGCCGCACGAAGGGCTACCCGCTCACCTGCGTGATGCCCGAGAACACCTCCGAGGAGCGCCGCCAGGTCCTCCAGATGTTCGGCGTCGACATCGTCCCGTCGCCGGCGGACCAGGGATCCAACGGCTCGGTCCGTCTCGCGCAGCAGCTCGCCGAGGACGACCCGTCGCTGTTCATGCCGTTCCAGTACGGCAACCCGGCGAACCCGCTGGCGCACTACGAGACGACCGCCCCAGAGATCATCCAGGACCTCCCCGAGCTGACCGCGTTCGTCGCGGGGCTCGGCACCGGCGGGACCGTCACGGGCGTCGGACGACGGCTGAAGGAGTTCCGTCCCGACATCAAGGTCTACGCGGCCGAGCCGGAGTACGGCGACCTGGTCTACGGGCTGCGCAACCTCGACGAGGGCTACGTCCCCGAGGTGCTCGACCAGTCGGTGCTCGACTCGCGCATCAAGGTGGACTCGCGCGGGGCCCTGGAGCTGACGCGGCGTCTCGCCTCCGAGGAGGGCATCTTCGCCGGCGTCTCCACGGGGGCGTCGCTGGCGGTCGCCCTGCGGGTGTGCGGACGCCTCCCCGAGGGATCCACGATCGTCGCGTTGTCGCCGGACGGCGGATGGAAGTACCTCTCCACCGGCGCCTATGCTCCCGGCGACGTGGAGGAGATCGCGGACCGGATCGCCGGCACGCTCTGGGCCTGACCGGCCCCCTCCCGAGTCCCCGGAGGATCCCGCGTGAGCGAGACCGAGCAGCAGAACACCCGGCCGCGCCTGTCACTCGACTGGTCGGCCAGCGAGGTCGCGGGCGCGGCCGCGCTCGGGCTCACGGTGCTCGTCCTCGTCGCCGGCGCGTTCCTCGTCGGGCAGGGCGGTGGCGCCTTCGAGGACGCCGGCGCCCGCATCCAGGCGCTCTACGACGCGGGGGACGGACAGGGGATGATGGAGGCGTTCGTCGAGGGCTCGATCCCGCCGGCGCAAGAGGAGGCGACCGCCAACGCCCTGCGACAGATCGTGCGTCCGGGCATCTCCGTCGCGTCGGTCGAGGAGCCGGTGGACGTGATGGGCGCGTCGATCGTGCGCGTGACGACCGACGACGGCATCGACTGGTGCGTGCGCCCCGACGGCGACGTGCTGCCGCGCTGCCGCATCGGCGAGGTGCTTCTCGACGCCACCACCGACGCCCCGGCCGAGATCTCGATCGCGCGTGCGGACATCCCGCTCGAGGGCCCGACGCAGCTGACGCTGGCGATCGAATCGACGGTGCCCCAGCCGGTGCCCCTGCGAGGCCTCCACCTGCGCACAGAGGACGGCGACGAGCTGTCCGCGGAGCTGGTCCAGGCGGTCAACGTCATCGCGGGCCAGCCCTCCCCGGTCGACCCCGAGAACCCGACGCTCGCCGCCGGCTCCACGCTCTACCTCGTCTGGACGACGGAGGAGGACCTCTCCGGCCGCGATCTCGTCCTCGAGTGGGAGGACGGCCGCATCGACCTCGACGCGGGCCGGGCGCGCTGGTTCGTCGGCTGACGCCGTCGCTACCCTCGCCCGCCGGGAGCGCTCGGGAGGCCAGGGGATGGCGTTGGAACTGACGGTGCTGGGCTCGTCGGGCTCCCACACGGGTCCCGGCCGCGCCTGCGCCGGTCACCTCCTCGCGAACGACGGCACCCGGGTGATGCTCGACGCCGGCAACGGCGCCACCGCGAACCTCCAGCGGCACATGGACTTCGCCGACCTCGACGCCGTCGTCGTCTCCCACCGGCACGTCGACCACTGCATCGACCTCGTCGGCATGTTCTACCTCCTGAAGTTCCACCCCGACGGCCCGCAGCAGGTCGACCTCTACACCGCGCCGGGCGTCGTGGACCTGCTGACGGGGCTCCTGAGCGGCGACTCCAAGATGCAGTTCCGCGAGGTCTTCCGCGTCCACGACATCGCCCCCGGCGACCGCTTCGAGGTCGGCGGGATGGACGTCGAGCTGTTCCCCAGCATCCACCCGGTCCCCACCCTCTCGGCGCGGATCGAGGTGGGCGACACCGTGTTCGCCTACTCCGCCGACTCCGCCGGCGGGGACGACCTCGTCGCCTGCGCGCGCGACGCCGACCTGTTCCTGTGCGAGGCGACGTGGCAGGGCGATCCCGCCGGGCTGCCCGACGGGATCCACCTCACGGCCACCGAGGCCGGGAGGATCGCCGGGCAGGCGGGCGCCGACCGCCTCGTCCTGACCCACCTGCTCGGCACGCTCGACCGCGACCGCAGCCTCGAGGAGGCGGCCGCGACCTTCCCCGGCTCCGACGTCAGCCTGGCGGACGACAACCTCACCTGGACCGTCGCCTGAGGCCGCGGCCACGCCCGCTTCGTCCCTCCCGTTCCCTTCGCCCCCTGGAGTCCCCGTGACCCGCGCCGACGGCCGCACCCCCGATCAGCTGAGGCCCGTCTCCTTCGAGCTCGGGGTGCAGCGCAACCCCGCCGGCTCCGTCCTCGTGACCTTCGGCGACACGCGGGTGCTGTGCGCCGCGTCCGTGGAGGAGGGCGCGCCGCGCTTCCGCAACCGCCGCGGTTGGGTGACCGCCGAGTACGCGATGCTCCCGGGCTCGACGTCGGAGCGGGCGTTCCGCGAGCGCAAGGGTGCCGGCGGCCGGAGCAAGGAGATCGAGCGCCTCATCGGCCGGTCGCTCCGGGCGGTCGTCGACCTCGACGCGCTCCCGGACGTGACCGTGACCGTCGACTGCGACGTGCTCGAGGCCGACGGTGGCACGCGGACCGCCTCGATCACCGGCGGCTGGGTCGCGCTCGTCCAGGCGCTCCGGAGCATCGACGCGGCCGAGGCCGTCACCGGGCAGGTCGCCGCGATCTCGGTCGGCGTCATCGACGGCGAGCCCCGGCTGGACCTGCCGTACGAGGAGGACGTCCGCGCCGAGGTCGACATGAACGTCGTCGCCACGGCCGACGGGAGGCTCGTGGAGGTCCAGGGCACCGCCGAGGGGGAGCCGTTCGACCGCGCCGCCCTCGACCGGCTCCTCGACCTCGCGCTCGCCGGCTGCAGCGAGCTGTTCGCGCACCAGATCACCGCGCTCGGGACGACGACGGAGGATGGACGATGAGGATCGTGCTGGCGACGGGGAACGCCAAGAAGCGCGCCGAGCTCGAGCGCATCCTGGACGGCGCCGGCATCGAGCTGGTGCCGATGACGGAGCTCGGCATCGAGGGCGCGGAGGAGACCGGCGAGACGTTCGAGGAGAACGCGCTGCTCAAGGCGCGGCACGTCGCCGCCGAGACCGGCCTGCCGGCGCTCGCGGACGACTCGGGGCTCGAGGTCGACGCGCTGAACGGTGAGCCGGGCGTGCACTCCGCCCGCTACGCCGGCGCCGAGTCCGGCGACGGCGACCTCGCCAACAACGAGAAGCTCATGGCCGAGCTGGCCGGCCTGCCGGAGGAGATGCGCACCGCGCGGTTCGTGTGCGTCGCGGCGCTCGTCGCCCCCGACGGTCGGGAGTGGACCGCACGGGGCGAGATGCCGGGGAGGATCACCGACGAGCCGCACGGCGAGGGCGGCTTCGGCTACGACCCGTACTTCATCGCCGACGGCATGGGCGTCACCAACGCCGAGCTGGAGCCCGAGGAGAAGGATCTCGTCAGCCACCGCGGCAAGGCGTTCCGCGCCATCCGCACGCAGGTCCAGGAGCTCGCCGGCGAGGGCGGGTCCTGAGGGAGCCGCTCGACCCACGCGCGGACGACGACGTCGAGCGTCCCGTCCACCCGTGGTCGCCGGCGCGCCGCGACGAGGTGGCGGCCCGCGTCGCGGCCTTCGCCCCGGTGGACGCCCCGCACGCCGAGGGGCACGCCGCGGCCGTCGCGTTCACGCTCGTCCCCACGCGCGAGGATCCCCGCGAGCTCGGGTTCCTGCTCACGATGCGCACCCCGACGCTGTCGAGCCACGCCGGCCAGTGGGCGCTCCCGGGCGGTCGCGAGGACGCCGGCGAGACCTCCGAGGAGGCGGCGCTGCGCGAGCTCGGCGAGGAGCTCGGGGTGCGGTTGGGCGACGACGCGATCCTCGGGCGGCTCGACGACTACGTGACGCGGTCGGGGTTCGTCATCACCCCCGTGGTGCTGTGGGCCGGCGACGTCGAGCTCGAGCCGAACCCGTCGGAGGTCGCGCACGTCTTCCGCGTCCCGCTCGGCCTCCTCGACCGGCCGGACGCGCCCCGGTTCATCTCCATCCCCGAGTCGGAGCGCCCCGTCGTGCAGATGCCGCTCCTCGGCACGCTCGTCCACGCCCCGACCGGCGCGATCCTCTACCAGGCACGCGAGGTGCTGCTCCACGGTCGCGCCACGCGCGTCGCGCACCTCGAGCAGCCGGTCTGGGCCTGGCGGTAGCCGCGGATAGGCTCGGCGGCCATGACCGACGCGCACCGGGACCCGACGGTCCATCCCCTCCGCCGCCTCTGGGACTACACAGGCGCGGGTTCGTCTTCGACGTTGCCCGACTCCGGCGACCACCGCCGGCTGGTCACGAAGGCGGCCACGTCGTCGGTCCTCAACAAGCTGTTCGACCTCGCCCCACCGTTCCTGATCGGGCTCGCGGTCGACACCGTGGTCGAGGAGGGCGACTCGTTCGTCGCGCGGGTCTTCGGCATCGAGGACCGCGTCGACCAGCTGTGGGTCATCGCCGCGGTGACCGCGGTCATCTGGATGCTCGAGAGCCTCTTCGAGTACCTGTTCCAGGTCCAGTGGCGCAACCTCGCCCAGAGCATCCAGCACGAGGCACGGCTCGACGCGTACGCGCACGTGCAGGGCCTCGAGATGGCGTACTTCGAGGACCGCTCGACCGGCGGGCTGCTGTCGGTCCTCAACGACGACGTCAACCAGCTCGAGCGCTTCCTCGACCGCGGCGCCAACGACATCCTCCAGGTGCTGACCACCGTGCTCGTCATCGGGGCGGCGATGTTCGTCCTGATGCCGACGATCGCCCCGCTGGCGTTCCTGCCCGTGCCGATCATCCTGTGGGGCTCGTTCCGCTTCCAGCGCACCCTCGAGCCGCGCTACGCCGACGTCCGCGAGCGCGTGGGCCTGCTGAACTCGACGCTGTCCAACAACCTGTCCGGCATCGCGACCATCAAGGCGTTCACCGCCGAGGACCGCGAGATCGCGCGGGTGGCGCAGGAGTCGGACGAGTACCGCGAGTCGAACCGCGCGGCGATCCGCTACAGCTCCGCGTTCATCCCGATGATCCGGATGGCGATCCTGTTCGGCTTCACGGCGATCCTCGTCCTCGGCGGCATCCGGACCATCAACGGGCTGATGGAGGTCGGCATCTACTCGGCGATGGTCTACATCGTCCAGCGGCTCCTGTGGCCGCTCACCCGGCTGGGCGAGACCTTCGACCTCTACCAGCGGGCGATGGCGTCGACCCGCCGGATCATGGACCTCCTCGCCGTCGAGCCGCGCGTCTCGAGCGGCACCACGCGCCTGCCCGAGGTCGCCGGCGAGATCCGCTTCGAGGACGTCCACTTCGCCTACGACCGCGGTGAGGACGTGATCCGCGGCATCACCCTCGAGATCCCCGCCGGCGAGACCCACGCCATCGTCGGCTCGACCGGCGCCGGCAAGTCGACCATCGTGAAGTTGCTCCTGCGGCTCTACGACGTCACCGCCGGCCGCATCCTCCTCGACGGCTGCGACGTCCGCGAGCTGTCGTTCGCCGACCTGCGTGGCGCCATCGGGCTCGTGAGCCAGGACGTGTTCCTGTTCCACGGCACCGTGCGCGAGAACATCGCCTACGGCCGCACCGACGCGACCGATGAGGAGATCGTCCGCGCCGCCGTGCTGGCCGAGGCGCACGAGTTCATCCTGGCGCTGCCCGACGGCTACGACACCGTGGTGGGGGAGCGCGGGCAGAAGCTCTCCGGCGGCCAGCGCCAGCGGGTCTCGATCGCCCGCGCGATCGTGAAGGACCCGGCGATCCTGATCCTGGACGAGGCGACGTCGTCGGTCGACAACGAGACCGAGGCCGCGATCCAGCGCTCCCTCGAGCGCGTCGCCCGCGACCGCACCACCGTCGTGATCGCGCACCGGCTGTCGACGGTCCGCAACGCCCACCGCATCCACGTGCTGGAGCCGGGGCGCGTGGTCGAGGCCGGGACCCACGACGAGCTCATCGCCGCCGGCGGCCTCTACGCCGCGCTGTGGCGCGTCCAGACCGGCGAGGCCGTCCGCGCCGGCGCCCCCTGACCCGGCATCCGGTACGGACTCGTCCGGATGTCCGGACGAACTCGCGACAGGGACGGGTCAGGCGTCGTCGAAGGTGGCGGTGAGGTCGTCGATCGCGGCCTCGACGTGCGCGGCGTTCTCCGGGGTGGGGCGCTCCGCGTAGGCGATCAGGGCGGCCTGGAGCTGCCCCTTCTGCCCCGGGGCGTCGGGCATCGTGAGGTCGACCTTGTCCGTGCCCTGCTCGCGGTAGGCGACCTCGTCGTCGGAGTCCTGGACCTGGTACCGGTCGAGCAGCGCGTCGACCTTGGCCGCGAGGGACCGGACGTGACCGTCCTGCGACGGGTCATCCGTCGGCAGCGACTGCTTCGTCTGGTACAGCGCCTGGATGAGGTCGAGGTCCGAGGCCACGGTCGTCTCCCGGTCGGGGTCGTCGCGTCCGAGCCTAGGGGGACGACCTCACCCCTTGACGCGGACGCCGGCCTTCCAGACACCGGACACGTTCCCCGCGTCGCCGAGGAGCGCGATGTCGCGCAGCGGATCGCCGGCGACCGTGATCACGTCCGCGATCTTGCCGAGCTCGAGGGTGCCGACGTCGGGCGCCTGCGGACCGAGGGTCAGCGGACCGTTCGCGGTCGCGGTCTCGATGGCCTCGAGCGGGGTGAGGCCGAGGTCCACCATCAGTGCGAGCTCGCGCCCGTTCAGGCCCCAGCCGACCGGCAGGTGTGGGCCGCTCATGAAGATGTCGGTCCCCATCGCGATCGTGACGCCCCGCTCGTGCGCCATCGTGAGCGCCGCGGCGTGCGCGTCGGCGGTCGCCTCGAGCTTGCGCATCCCGGCCGGCGAGACGCCCTGCTCGCGACCGACCTGGACCAGCACGTGGATGATGAAGCGCGTCGGGACCAGGATCGTGCCGGTCTCGACCATCGCGTCGCACGCCTCCTCGTCGAGGAAGGTCCCGTGCTCGATCGACCGGCACCCGGCCGCGATCGCGGCCATGATCCCGGGCTTGCCGTGGCAGTGCGCCATCACGACGCGGTCGGCCATCCCGGCGACCTCGACGATCGCGCGCAGCTCCTCGTCGGTGAACTGCTGGTGGATCGGGTCGTCGACCTCGGACAGCACCCCGCCGGAGGCGCAGACCTTGATCACGCGTGCGTTCACCCGGAGCTGCTCGCGGACGGCCTTGACGCACTCGTCGACGCCGTCGGCCAGCCGCAGCGTCCCGTCGCGGCGGCTGAAGTCGTGCACCCAGTCGATGGGCAGGTCGTGGAGGTCACCGTGCCCACCGCTCGTCGACAGGATCGCGCCCGGGGCGTAGATCGTCGGTCCGGGGATGGTGCCCTCGTCGATGGCGCGGGCGAGGTGCACCCCGAGGCCGCCGGCCTCGCGGATGCTCGTGAACCCGGCGAGCAGCGCCAGCTCGGCGTCCCGGGCGGCGCGGGCGGCGCGGACGGCGACGGGCTCGCGGGTGATGGCGGCGATGTCGGCGTTGCGGAGGCCGAGGAAGTGCCCGTGGCAGTCCCACATCCCGGGCATCACCGTCGGCGCCACCGTCGTGGCCGCGCCCGCGGTGTCCGGTGCCCCGGCGCGCGGGCCGGCGTAGGCGATGACGCCGTCCTCGAGGACCACGGTCGCGTCGGGGATCGGGGAGCCGCGGCCCGGGATGAGCAGATCGGCGTCGATGCGGTCCGTCACGTCCGCTCCCGGTCAGGGGGTCAGGGCGGACAACCGTAGCCGTGGCACTAGCGTGCGGCTCCGGACGGCGACCGCCGCACGCCGCACAGGAGGGACCGTGACCGACGCGCTCGGCATCACGTTCAAGGACACCGTCGCCGAGGGATCGCAGCGGCTGGCGCGGACGTGGCCGGCCCTGCTCGCGACGGGGTTCGTCGGCGGCATCGACGTCAGCATCGGCCTCCTCGGCATGCTGCTCGTGAAGCACCACACCGGCAGCGACCTGCTCGCGGCCGTGGTGTTCTCCGCCGGCTTCATCGCCCTGACGCTCGCGAACTCGGAGCTGTTCACCGAGAACTTCCTCGTCCCCGTCGTCGCCGTCGCGGCCGACAAGGGGACGCTGGCGCAGGTGCTGCGCCTGTGGGGCGGCACCGCCGTGACGAACCTCCTCGGCGGCTGCCTGATGGTGTTCATCATGATCACCGCCGAGCCGGAGCTGGGCGAGACCGGCGTCGAGCTCGGTGCGACCTTCATCGAGCGTGGCGTCAGCATGGAGGCGTTCGCCAGTGCGGTCCTCGCGGGCGTCGTCATCACGCTCATGACCTGGATGCAGCATGGCACCCGGTCGGTGTTCGGCAAGCTCACCGCCGCGATCGTGGCCGCGTTCCTCCTCGCCTACGGGCACCTCTCGCACGTGATCGTGGCGTCGCTCGAGGTGTTCGCCGGCATCCTCGGCGGTGCGGACACCGGCTACCTCGACTGGGCCGGGCAGTTCCTCCTGTGGGCGGCGGGCAACGCCGTCGGCGGGCTCGGACTCGTGACCGTGTTGCGCCTCGTCCAGGTCGGGCCGAAGCGGCTGCAGCGCGAGCAGGAGCGCGAGGTCCCGATCGAGGAGGACGCCGAGCCGGATGCCGACCCGGGGGGCGGCGACGAGGACCCGCCGAGCAACGACGGGGACACGGGCGACGACGGGGACACGGAACGCAACGAGACCGAGTGACCGGCGCTCAGCCGAGCATCGCGGCGTACCCGTCGCGGTAGCTCGGGAAGGCGAGGTCGTAGCCCGACGCGCGCAGCCGGGCGTTGCTGCAGCGCTTGTCGCCGCCGCGGGTGCGCTGGCCCGGTGCCGCCCGGGGTGGTGGTGCGTCGAGTCGCTCGGCGAGCCACGTCAGCACCTCGCGGCGCAGCGCAGGCTCGTCGTCCACGCCGACGTAGACCGGGGCCCGCGTCCCGATCGTCAGCAGATGCGCGAGCGCGCCGGCGCAGTCGTCGCGGTGGATGCGGTTGGTGTGGACGTCCTCCGGCGGGTAGGTGGCCTCGCCGGCGCGGACCTCGTCGATCAGCCGCGTGCGACCGGGTCCGTAGATGCCGGCGAGCCGCAGCACCGTCCCGCCCGCGGCGCGCGCCCGTGCCTCGGCCTCGAGCAGGACCCGCCCGGAGAACGACGAGGGCTCGGTCGGCGAGTCCTCGTCGACGACCGACCCGTCGGTCTGGCCGTACACCGCGGTCGACGACACGAACACGAGCCGCTCCGGTGCGGTCGGGAGCGCGGTCAGCACGTGGTCCAGCCCGTCGACGTAGGCGGCGCGGTACGCGGCCTCGTCCCGCTCGGCCGGTGACACGGCGTAGACCAGCGCGTCGATGCCGTCGGGGAGGTCGAGGGTCGCCGCGTCGGTCACGTCGCCGGCGAGCGCCCGGACGCCCTCCGGCATCCCCGTCGCCGTCCGGCGCAGGCCCCAGACGTCGTGGCCGCCGGCCACGAGGCGGCGTGCCAGCTCGGAGCCGACGTAGCCGCAGCCGGCGATCAGGACCCGCATCAGGTGTGGGCGTCGAGCACGGCGTCGGACAGCGGCGGCCAGCCCTCGACGGCCCAGTCGCCGAAGGCACGGTCGGCGAGCTCGGCACAGGCCAGGCCCGCGTCCGGGTCGACCCACAGGAACGAGCCCGACTGGCCGAAGTGGCCGAACGTGCGGGGCGAGTTGCCGCGCCCCGTCCAGTGTGGGGACTTGTCGCCGCGGATCTCGAAGCCGAGGCCCCACGGGTTGGGGTCCTGGCGGCCGTAGCCGGGGAGCACGCCGGACAGGTCACGGAACACCGGGCTCGTCGCCTCCTCGAACAGCTCGTCGTCGAGCAGGGTGGGGGAGAGCAGCTCGCGGCCGAGGACCAGGAGGTCGTCCACGCTCCCCTCGCCGTCCCGCCCGGGCGACCCGGTGATCCGGGTCGCCATCATCCCGAGCGGCCGACACACCTCGAGGTCGACGTGCTCGGCGAAGGACAGACCGACGCGCTCGGCCACGAGATCCCCGAGGACCTCGTAGGCGACGGTCGAGTAGATGCGGCGCTTCCCGACGGGCGACGACGGGCCGTCCTCGGTGGGTGGCAGGCCGGAGGCGTGCGCGAGCAGGTGCCGGACCGTCGCTCCCTCCGGGCCGGCCGGCTCGTCGAGGTGGACGAGCCCGTCCTGGACGGCGATGAGCGTCCCCATGGCGCTGAGGAGCTTCGTGACCGACGCGAGCGGGAAGGTCTGCTCGGTGGGGCCGTGCCGGTCGAGCGTCGTCGAGGTGTCCGTCACCCCCACGGCGACGGTCTCCACCGGCCACTCGTCGACCTGGGACAGCACGGACACGCGGGACCTCCGGACGGGCTGACGAGGCTAGCCACCGCTCCGCGTCGGACGGCCGGGGAGGGGACGGCCGGAGACGGACTCCTTCCGGCCGTGGCCGTGGGGGAGCGCGTCACCGCGCAGGTCGTAGCGTCGTCGCCCGGACCGAAGGAACCGTCATGGACACCTCCCGTATCCCCCGTCCGCCCGTCGTCGTCCGCGACGCGGACGCGCACACCCTCCTGACCGTCTACCTCCAGGACCATCACGCCGGCTCCGTCGGTGGCATCGAGCTCGCCAAGCGATGCGCGAAGAGCAACCCGCAGGAGCCGCTCGGCGGTTTCCTACGCGCGTTCATCGAGGGTCTGCAGGTCAGCCAGGACATGCTCGAGAAGGTGATGGCCCACAACGGCATCGAGCCGTCGCCGGTCAAGAGCCCCATGGCGCTCGTCGCCGAGCGCGTCGGGCGGGTCAAGCTCAACGGCCAGCTCGTGGGCTACTCGCCGCTGAGCCGGCTCGTGGAGCTCGAGGCGCTCTCCGCGGGTGTCGAGACCCAGCACAACCTGTGGCGGACGCTGAAGGCGCTGCCCGACGGCTCGCTCCCCGCCGACGTCGATGCCGACGAGCGCGTCGCGCGGACCCAGAAGCAGCGCGAGGAGCTGGAGGAGCACCGCGCCGACGCGGCGCGCATCGCCTTCTCGTCCCTCGGCGCGTCCCGACCTGCCGGCTGAGCGCCGTCAGTCCGGCCGCGGGCGGTCCTCGGTCGGCTCGCCGGCGACCGCCGGCTCGCGCTCGCCGACCTGATCGGCGTTCGGGTGGTGCGACGGCTCGACCTCGACGCCCTCGATGCCGTAGAGGTGGCAGGCGCAGCGGTGCGCCTCGCCCGTGCAGGCCTGCAGGGTGGGGTCCACGCGGTCGCAGGGCTCGAACACCTCGGGGCACCGGGTGCGGAAGTTGCAGCCGGACGGCGGGTCCTGCGGGGTCGGGAGCTCGCCCTGCAGGAGGATCCGCTGACGTTCGCGCTCCCGCCCCGGGTGGGGGACGGGGATCGCCGAGAGCAACGCCCGGGTGTAGGGGTGCGCGGGCTCGTCGTAGACGGCGCGCCGGTCGGCGACCTCGACGATCCGCCCGAGGTACATGACCGCGATCCGGTCGCTGATGTGCTGCACAGCCGCGAGGTCGTGAGCGATGAACAGGTACGTGAGGTCGAGCTCGCGCTGCAGCTCCCGGAGGAGGTTCATGACCTGCGCCTGGATGGACACGTCGAGCGCCGCGATGGGCTCGTCGCAGACGATGAAGTCCGGCTCGACGGCGAGGGCGCGGGCGATCCCGACCCGCTGACGCTGCCCGCCCGAGAACTCGT
>JAHWKB010000337.1 GCA_019348115.1 Actinomycetota bacterium
CCCTGCTCCATCCGGTACTCGCGCATGGCCTTCAGCGCCTCGCGCCGGTCGTGCTTGGCGAGGTGGTCGATGAACAGGATGCCGTTGAGGTGGTCCATCTCGTGGAGCCACACGCGGGCGCTGAACCCCTCGAGCTGGATCGTGCGCTCGTCGCCGACGAGGTCCCGGTAGCCGACCTCCACCCGGAGCGGACGCTCGACGGGGTAGAACAGGCCGGGGAACGACAGGCACCCCTCCTCGTCGACGTCGACCTGCTCGTCGTCGGCGTCGAGGATCGTCGGGTTCAGGACCGCGCCGTGGTCCTCCTCGATCTCCCAGGTGAAGAGCCGCTTGAGGACACCGACCTGGTTGGCGGCGAGCCCCACACCGGGGGCGGCCCGCATGGTCTCGAGCATGTCCTCGGCGAGCTGGGCCAGCCGACCGTCGAAGTCCTGGACCTCCGCGGCACGCTGACGCAGGACGGGGTCGCCGAAGATGCGGATCTCGAGGGTCGCCACGTCGGCCTCTCGCACGGGCTCGGGGGCGCGGGGGCCCGCGCCGGCCGCCGATGGTACGCCGCGCCGCCCTGGGGTTGCGAGGTCGGGTTGCGAGGTCGGGTTGCGAGGTCGGGTTGCGAGGTCGGGTTGCGAGGTCGGGTTGCGAGGTCAGCCGACGTCGACCGGATCGACGTCGACGCGGACGTCGAGACCGGCCTTGCTCCAGGCGCGTCGGACGTCCGCCATGGCGGCCAGGGACGCCGCACGGTCGTCGGTGCGGACCAGCACGGTCGCGCGCGCGCCCGCCGGCAGCGGACCCAGCACGTCGTCCCCGGCCGGGAGCGCGGCGCGCAGGCCGGACACGACGTCGTCGACCGGGCCGGCGAGGTCGATGCGGATCGCGTGCGCGGCCGGCGGGAACCGCAGCTCGGCCCGGGCGGCCGCCTCGGTGCGCCAGAACCCGCCCGGGTCCCACCGCACGAGCGCCTGGACGACGGCGTGGTCCGGCTCGCGTGTCTGGACGACGACGAGCGCCGCGCGCTCCCGGTCCGAGCCACGCACCCCGCGGCCGGCGTCGTCGCGCCCCGCGACCGTCCAGCCCGCGAGCTGCATGGACAGGCGCAGCGTGTCCTCCGCCGCGTCGAGCGCGGGACGGCGCAGCTGTCCGTCGATGTCCGGCAGCAGCACGGCGCCGACCGGCCCCGGGGGGGCGTCGAGCACCGAGCCCCGGGTCATGACCAGGACGGCCGGCGGCGGCGGCGCCGGCTGCGCGTAGCCCTCGAGCACCGCCACGGGCACGTCCGGGAACGTCCGCGACAGCTCCGCCCCGAGCTGCTCCGCCCCCGCCGCGAGCGGCACGAAGCGCTCGCCGCCGCAACCGGCGCACTGGGGCCGGCCGGGCGACGCCCACCCGCACGCGTGGCAGTGGACCCGCCGGTCGGCGCCGCCGCGACGCGACAGCGAGGAGTCGCACACGGGGCACCGCAGCCGGTGGCCGCACGCGGAGCACACGAGCGCCCGACCCTCGCCCTTGCGCGCGGCCAGCACCACGCCGTAGTCGCCCCGCCGCACCGCACGCCGGATGGCGTCGGTGCCGTCGGGCGAGAGCCGCGTGCGGACCCGGCCCTCGCCCGTGTCGACGCGGATCACCGGTGCGCGGTCGCGCTCGAGGTCGCGCGGGGCCGTGACGGGCTCGAGCCGGCGCTCGGTCAGCAGCCGCCAGGCCGGGGCGCTCGGGACCGTGCCGACGAGCAGGCCGACCGCGCCGCTCCGGCGCGCCCGTTCCAGCACGACCTCCCGGGCGTGGTGGCGGGGCGACCGCCGTTCCTTCAGCGCCGGGTTGGCCTCGTCGACGACCACGGCCAGCCCCAGGTGCTCGAGCGGCCACAGCCCCACGCCCCGCTCGCCGACGACCACGCGTGCGTGCCCGCAGCGTGCCTGCAACCACATGCCGTACGTCCGGCGTGGCGACGGGCCGCCCCGGGCGTCCACGGCGAGATCACCGGCGGCCGCGACCACGGCGTCGGCCGCGGGCGACGCGGGATCGGGCACGACGACGAGCACGTCGCGGTCGTTGGCGAGGGTGAGCTGCACGAGCTCGGCCAGCCTCGCCCCGACGTCCTCACCGGGCAGCGGGCGCCAGTAGTACGACCCGCCGCCGCGCCGGACGGCCGCGAGCAACACCGAGCCGCGCTCGCCGTACACCTCCCACCCCGCGGCCAGCACGGCCGCCGACGGCTCCGGGTCGGAGCGTGGACGGGTGGCCGCCCCGGGCGGGAACCAACCGGCCGCCTCGGCCCGGCGCTCGACGTCCACGGTCCGGTTGGGCAGCGCGTGGCGGACCACGTCGGCCACCGGCGCGGCGAACCGCTCCCCCGCCCACCGTGCGAGCTCCAGGTCCTCGGGGCGCATCCAGGCGTACGGACCGAGCACCCGCTTCACGGGCTGCAGCTTCGCCGGCGCGACCTCGGAGGTCGCGGCCAGCTCGGTCACGACGCCGCGACGCTTCCGGCCGCCGAACACGACCTCGACCCGCGACCCCGCCCGGACGTCGCCGGCGAGGTCGTCCGGCACGACGTAGTCGAAGACCCGGTCGAGGTGGTAGGGCTCGACCTCGACGAGGACGCGGGCGATCCGGCCGGCGGGCGTCACCTGCGGTGGCCCGACGGCTCAGGCGCCGATGGCGGCCTTGAGGGCGTCGGCACGGTCGATCCGCTCCCAGGTGAAGCGCGGGCCGGTGCGACCGAAGT
>JAHWKB010000338.1 GCA_019348115.1 Actinomycetota bacterium
CGATGATCCACCGCATGCGCCGCGACCGCGACGTCCGGCGCGGGCTCATCAGCCTCTGCGTCGGCGTCGGACAGGGCGAGTCGATGCTGGTCGAGGCGGTGTGACGGGCCTGCGGTACCTGCCCGTCGTCGCCGCGGTCCTCCTCGGCGGCTGCGCCGAGGGCGACATCGTCCAGCGGCAGGCGCAGACCGGCGAGGACGGCTTCCAGGCGACGGGCCGGCTCGACGGCAGCCGCGTCGCGATCTCGTCCGGCGACCCGAACGTGACCCTCGGGGACTGCGACCCCGGCGACGGGCTCGACGAGGACCTCTGCATCCTCGGCCGCACCATCGACGGCCTCCGGGTCAACCTCGTGATCGAGAACCCCGGCGCCATGGTCCCCGGCGAGGTCGTGCCCGTGCGCGCGGACACCTGCACGGAGGACGCCTGCGACGAGGTGACCGAGCACGCGGTCATCGACCTCCGCGTCGACGGGCAGCAGGTGCGCGCCACCGGCGGCACCCTCCGCACGCGCACCTTCCACGACCGCGTCACGGCCGACGTCGACCTGCGGTTCCGCAACGGCGACAACCTCGTCGGCTCGTTCGACGTGGGCGTGGCCGCGCCGTCGAACGTCCCGCCCCCGCAGGGCTGACCCGGCTCAGCCCGTCGCGGCGGCGATCTCGGCAGAGAACTCGGCGACCGGGACGACCCGCTGCACGAACGAGCCGCGCGCGACCATGCGCGTCCCGTGCCGGACGATCACCTCGCAGACGAGCTCGCGCGGGGCGACGCCCTCGACCGTCGCGGTCAGCACCAGCTGCGCGCCCACCGGGGCCGGGGCGCGGTGGGTGAGCTCGATCGCGTAGCCCACGCCTTCCTCGCCGTCCTCGAGGTGCGGCACCAGCAGCCGCCGGCACACCTCCTCGACGTGCTGGACGAGGGCGGCCGTGCCGTAGACGGCGTGGATCTCCTCGCCGCCGACACGTGCCGTCATGTCGGTCGAGACGGTCACCTCGAGGGTGGCCGTCTCTCCGCGTGGGGGTCCGGGGCGCATGGTGGCGGAGTATCGGGGTCCGGCCGCGCCAGGACAAGCGCGTTCGTCAGGCGGGCGGTCGCCGACCACCGAGGATGCGTCCGAGCGCGCGCGTGACCCCGCCCCTGCCCTCGTCGATGCGGAGGGCGGCGTACCCGTCCTCGACCGGGCCGTCGGTGGCGAGCTCGTCCGGAGGCGACATCGTCGCGAGGACGATCAGGGGGTCGGTGCCGCGGTTGTCGATGCCGTGGTGCACCCCGCGGCGGACGAGGAGCGCGCCCATGGGGTCGAGGCCGACCTCGCCCTCCTCGGTCACGAACCACGAGCGCCCCCCGAGCACCGTGTAGGTCGTGTCCGCCTCCGGGTAGGCGAGGACGCCGGTCGACTGCCTCGGCTCCACGCACCACAGGTCCAGGGCCGTCGTCGGCGTGGCGAACACGCGCACCCGCCGGGCCTCCCCGCGGGCGAAGTCGACGTAGTCGCGCAGGTCGACGGGCACGACGTCGAGGTCCGCGGGCGGGGTCACCCGCCGGTCGGCGTCCGGCGGCGGGTCCGGCGTGCGTCCGGGATCGGGGCGTGGGGTGTCCATGGCCGCGAGCCTACGGGCGG
Source organism: Actinomycetota bacterium (assembly GCA_019348115.1). Lineage (GTDB taxonomy): Bacteria > Actinomycetota > Nitriliruptoria > Nitriliruptorales > Nitriliruptoraceae > JAHWJY01. The sequence goes on from JAHWKB010000338.1 coordinate 1,625, forward strand.
GGTCGCCCGCGAGCACCCGTGGAGCGGCCACTACGCTCGATCCCCGGACCGACCCCTGTCATCGACCTCCGGAGCCGAACATGCCCACCTTCGACGTCGCCAAGGGAGCCCTCGAGGGCGCCAAGGCGGACCTGCTCGTCGTCCCGGCGTTCCAGGCGCCCGCGCCTGACGGCGACGGGAAGCGCCGCAAGGGGAAGTCGAAGGACGGGGACGCCGCACCGCGGATCCCTGTCGTGACGGCACCGGTCGGCGACGCCCTCGGCATCGACCTCGCCGCCGAGCTGCAGGCGCTCGGCTTCGACGGCTCGGTCGGGTCCACGGCCCGCATCCCCACCCGGGGGAAGGCCAAGGCGGCGCAGGTGCTGGTCGTCGGCGTGGGACGCGCGGCGGACCTCGACACCGACGCGGTCCGCAAGGCCGGCGCCGCCGCCGCCGACGCCGCGAGCAAGCTCAGGAGCATCGCCTCGACGGTGCACGCCGTCGACGGCCTCGACCCCGCCGCGGCCGCCCGCGCGTTCGTCGAGGGGGTCGCGCTCGGCGCCTACCGCTTCACGTCGTTCAAGTCCGACGCCGACCTCCACCAGCTCGAGAAGGTCACCCTCCACGCGGTCGGCGACGCCAGGCCGAGCCTCCTCAAGCCCGCCGTCGCCGAGGCCGAGGCCATCGCCGACGCGGTGATGCTCGTCCGCGACCTCGTCAACACCCCCTCGGGTGCCAAGCGGCCGGCCGCCTTCGCGGACCGCGCCCGCGACGTGGCCAAGGACGCCGGCATCAAGGCCAAGGTGCTCGACGAGAAGGACCTCGAGAAGGGCGGCTACGGCGGCCTCCTCGGCGTCGGCGGCGGATCCGACGCCCCGCCGCGGCTCGTCGAGCTGTCCTACAAGCCGTCCGGCGCGAAGAAGCACGTCGCGCTCGTCGGCAAGGGCATCACGTTCGACTCCGGTGGGCTGTCGCTCAAGCCGCCGGAGGCGATGGAGACCATGAAGATGGACATGGGCGGTGCCGCGACCGTCCTCGGCGTGATGCAGGCCGTCGCCGCGCTCAAGCTCAAGGTCCAGATCACGGGCCTGCTGGCGCTCGCCGAGAACATGCCGTC
>JAHWKB010000020.1 GCA_019348115.1 Actinomycetota bacterium
GGGCAGGTTCGCTGACATGGCCGGAGGACCCTAGGCGTCTCCGGAGCGGGACGCATCCTCCGGGAGCGCGAACGCGCGGGCCGCGTTGGCGAGCACGGTCGCGGCCAGCTCGTCCTCGCCGAGGCCCTTGACCGCGGCGAGCCGCCGGAGGACGTGCGGGATGTGCGCCGGGTCGTTCGGCTTCCCGCGGTGCGGGTCGGGGGTCAGGTACGGCGAGTCGGTCTCGGTCAGGAGCAGCTCGACCGGCGCGACGACCGCGGCGGCACGCAGTTCGTCGGCGTTCTTGAACGTGACGTTGCCGGCGAAGGACATGAAGTACCCCCGCTCCACGCAGTGCGCCGCGACCTTCTCGTCCCCCGAGAAGCAGTGCATCACGACGCGGTCGGGGGGCACCTCGTCCTCGAGCACCGCGAGGCAGTCGTCCCAGGCCTCACGGCAGTGGATGACGAGGGTGAGGTCGTGCTCCTTCGCCATCGCGATGTGCCGGCGGAACGAGGCCTCCTGCTGCTGCGGCGTGGTGTGGTCGCGGTAGTAGTCGAGCCCGGTCTCGCCGATCCCGACGACGACGTCCTGGGTCGCCAGACGGTCGATCACCTCGAGCACCTGCGGCGTGGCCTCCATCGCGTCGTTCGGGTGGATGCCCACGACGGCCCACACGCCCTCGTAGCGGTTGGCGGTCTGCACGGCCTGGGTCGAGGACGCCATGTCCGTGCCGACGGTGATCATCGTCGTCACGCCCGCGGCGCGCGCGGCCTCGACCTGGTCGCCGGCGGCGAGGTCGAAGTGGTGGTCGAGATGACAGTGGGTGTCGACGTAGGTCGGCACGGATCCCCCTCGGTGGAACGCAGCAGCCCGCCACGAGGGCGGGCCGTGCGGAGAGGCTACCAGGGGGTTCGGGGCCCGGTCCAGGCGCGGCCGGCGGTCACCGCACGGGGTCGAACCCGTGGGCGACGACCTCCAGAGGGGTGACCTCGCCGGCGCGGTCCACGACGTACGCCTCGCCCGTCGCCCGGCTGGTCACGACCGCGATGTCGTCCAGCACGTCGAGGTCGAGGTCATGGGCGGGGCGTCCCGGGGCCACGGGGATGAGGACGGGGCCGACCTGCCACAAGGTCACGGTCTCCCCGTCGTCGACGAGCGTGAGCAGCGAGTCCCCCCGCACGCCGGCGTCGCGGGTCTCGCCGTCCGGCCCTTCGCCTCGCGGGACGCCTGACGCGACCCCCACCGCCAGCGCGCCGTCACCCTGGCGCTCCACCGGCACGACGTAGTGCCGTCCCTCATCGACGAGCGTCACGGTCCCGCGCGCCGTCCCATCCGCGGCTTCGTCCGTCCAGGTCCAATCGGCGATGCGAACCAGGCCGGCCGCGATGTCGAGACCGAACGCGGCATCGGCGCCGGTCGGGCCGTTGTCGGCCATGCCGACGGTCCGGAGCGTCCAGCCGCCGTCCCCAGCCGGCTCGACCCAGGCGATGTGCTGGCCGTCGGGGGACCACGTCGGCGCGTCCCGCTGGTCGGTGTCGCCGTTGCCGAGCCCGGTGCCGCCCTCCATCCGGTCGGTCGCCGTGGCGCCGGCGGCGGCGCGGAACCACAGGAGCTCCGGTCCGCCCTCGGTCGCCAGCAGCGCGACGCCCGCGACCTCGCCCGGGCTGGAGCCCGGCCGGACCGAGGCGTCCATCACGCGGACGCCGGCCTCCGGCGACCACAGCTGCTCGTCGAGGATGACCTCGCGCTGGCCGCCGTCACCCCCGTGGACGGCGAGGCGCCCCTCCTCGTCGATCGCGACGTAGGGGGGGACACCGCCGGTCGGGGCCGAAGCCTCCTGCGCCGGTGCGTCGGTGGGCCCGCCGGCATCCGGCACCCAGGCGGCGTACGAGACACCTGCCACGGGCGAGACGGGCGAGTCGCCCTCGCGGTCACGCAGGACCAGGCGGGCATCGCTCCCCAGCCCGACGATGGCGCCGCCCTCGACGGCAGTCATCCACACGTCGGCGGGCGACGCGGTCGTCGACAGGTCCGGCAAGGGGACGCGCTCGTTGTCGAACTCGAGCGCGAGACCGGCGTCCTCGGCGTCGCCCGAGGACGAGCCGCCGGCGAGGAGTCGGTACTGCGTGCCGTCCTCGCCCGTCGCGATGTCGACGACGTACCCTTCGTCGCCGGAGACCAGCACGGGGCCCACGGTCCATCCGTCCGCATCGCGGTCGATGGTGGCGCGGTACAGCCTCCCGAGCGCGGTCAGCGACAGGACCTCGCCCTCCCCGGTCGCGGTCCAGTCCTGCAGGCGCAGCTGGTCGGGGGCGGTCACGTCTCCGAGGGAGACCCGCCGGGGCTCGACGTCGCTGTCCCGCAGGGATGCCTCGACGTCGACGAGGACGAGGTCCCCCGTGCTGCCTTCGACCAGGCCGACGGCACGCCCGTCGGGGCTCCACGCCGGGGTGGGGACGACGGCCGCGTCGGCCATGTCCGGCCCGACGGCGACCGCCAGGGTGGCCGGCGAGCTCGACGTGACGACACGCACGTCGAGCATGCCTTCGGCGGCCGTGACGAACGCGACCGTGAGGTCCTCGGGGGTCGAGCCCGGCCGCACGGCGACCGTGCGCACCTCGGACTCGCCCTCCCACAGGATCTGCTCGGAGCCGTCGACGCCCCGCAGGACCAGCCGGCCGTCGACGACGGCGACGTAGTGCGTGAGCGGGGCGCCGGCGACGCGGTCGGGGGCCACCCCACCCGGCGATCTCGGCGCGGTCGGCGACTGGGCGGGATCGATCACGAAGCCCTCGCCCGACCGCTCGACGAGGCCGGGCACGACCGCGACCGCGGTCACGGCGGCGGCCACCCCGGCGGCCGTCCACACGAGGAGCGGCATGACCCGCCGGCGCGCGACCCGCCGCTGGACCTGCTGCCACAGCTCGGGGGTGGGCTCCACGTCGTCGGCGCGCTCGTACAGGCTCGTGCGGAGCATCGTCTCGAGGTCGTTCGTCATCGGACCTCACCTCCCAGGGGTGCCGTCGTGGTGAGGAGCTCCTCCAGCCGCGCGAGCCCGCGTGACACCTGGCTCTTCACGGTGCCCACCGAGACGCCGAGGATCTCGGCGGTCTGGGCCTCGGACAGGTCCTCGTAGTAGCGGAGGACGACGGCCTGGCGCTGCCGCTCCGGGAGCCGCGAGAGCGCCTGCCAGATCTGGTCGTGGTCGGCGGCGTGCTCGTCGACGAGGCGGACGCCACGCTCGTCGCCGGACCGCTTGGCGGCCTCGCGGCGCTCGAGGTAGCGACGGCGCAGCTTCGAGTTGGTCTCGTTCACGACGGCGCGGCGCAGGTAGGCCCTCACGTCGCTCACCCGGCCCCTCTGCCACTGCACGTAGACCTTGGCGAAGGCGTCGCTCACGATGTCCTCGGCCTGGTGGTGGTCCCCGCAGAGGAGGTAGGCGAGCCGGACGGCCTGCCGGTGGTGGGCGTTGAACACCGTCGCGAACGAGTCCGCGTCGGTGCCCGCCCGAACCATCGAGAGCACATCCACTCCCATCGTCCGTCGGCGCGTCACCGATCGTCCGCCGGTGCTCCGCGCCCCTCCACCCGTTCCGACGCACAGCACCCCGGGCAGGTTGAGACGGATGGTACGACCGGGCGATCGCGCTCCCGGCGCGCGGGGGCAACCCGACGTTGCACACCCCGGCGCGCCGCCCGTAGGCTCGATCGGTGTGGCCGCGGCGGGGCGGCCCACGTCTGGCGAGGGGACACGGGCATGCACGCGACCGGGATCCGACGCAAGGTCGACGACCTGGGGCGCATCGTCATCCCGGCCGGCATCCGCAAGAGCCTCGACATCAACGAGGGCGACCCCCTCGACGTCTCGGTCGACGGCGACCGGGTGGTCCTCATGAAGCCCGTCGACCGCTGCGTCTTCTGCGGCGGGACCGAGGAGCTCGGCGCCTTCCGGGCGAAGATGGTCTGCCGACCGTGCGTCGCCGCACTGGGGGTGCTCGACGGCGGCGCCGCGCCGGCCGACGCACCCGACATCCCCGCCCCCGGCCCCACGGCGACGATCGGCCCGCAGGGCCTCGACCGCCGGGTGAGCACGCCCGACGAGCGCGCGGCGGGGGTCCGCGACGAGCGGCGCGCCCCCTACGACCCGGCGTCCAGCACCGCCTGGTAGACGTCGCGCTTCGGCACGCCGGCGCGCGCCGCGACGTCCGCGATCGCCTGCTTCTTGGGCGTGCCGCCGGCGACGCGCTCGGCGACCTCGCCGGCGAGCGCGCCGAGGTCGGGCTCGCCCGGGTCCGCCGCCGGCGCGCCGGCCACGACGAGCGTCAGCTCGCCGCGGAGGCCGTCGGCGGCCCGGTCGGCCAGCTCGCCGAGCCCGCCGCGCAGGATCTCCTCGTGGAGCTTCGTGAGCTCCCGGCCGAGGGCGGCCGGGCGCTCCGGGTCGAGGCTGTCCGCCAGGTCGCGCAGGTCCGCGGCCGCCCGGTGGGGCGAGACGAACAGCACCATGGTCCGGAGCTCGCCGGCGAGCTCCTCCAGCCGGAGCCGGCGCGCCGCGCCCTTCCGTGGCAGGAACCCTTCGAACGTGAACCGGTCGGTCGGCAGCCCCGACACCGTGAGCGCGTACAGCGCCGCGGACGGGCCGGGCACCGCCTCGACGCGCAGGCCCGCGGCGACGCACGCCTCGACCAGCCGGTAGCCCGGGTCGGACACGACGGGCGTGCCCGCGTCCGAGACCAGGACGACCCGGTCGCCGGCGCGGACGCGCGCCACGAGCTCGTCGGTCCGGCTGCGCTCGTTGTGCTCGTGGTACGACAGCTGCGGCGTGGACGCCCCCACGTGGGCCAGGAGCTTGCCGGTGCGCCGGGTGTCCTCGGCGAGGACCAGATCGGCGTCGCGGAGGGCCTCGGCGGCGCGCGGCGGCAGGTCCCCGAGGTTGCCGATGGGCGTCGCGACGACGACGAGCGCGCCCGGTGTCGCTGCGTCCACAGCGTCCTCCCTCCCGTCCCGGCACAGCCTACGGTCGGCCGGGACGTGCACCGGGGGCCACCGGACGCCGCAGTAGCATCCGCGCGGTGACCGACCGTTCGAGGCTCCTGCGCGTCCTGGTGCCGGCCGTCCTGACGGGCGTGGCCGGGGTCCTGCTGTTCTTCCGGCTGGACGAGCCGGCCCGGATCATCTTCGACGAGACCTACTACGTCGGGGATGCGCGGCAGTACCTCCAGCAGGCCGTCGAGTTCGAGTTCGCGGTCCACCCGCCGGTCGGCAAGTGGCTGATCGCGGCCGGCATCGCCCTGTTCGGGGACGACCCCGTCGGGTGGCGTGCGGTCGGGGCGTTCCTCGGGTCGCTGTCGGTGCTCCTCACGTACCTCATCGGGCTGCGCCTGTTCCGCCGCATGGGCTTCGCGGCGCTCGCGGCGCTGCTCCTCGCCCTGGACGGGCTCTGGATCGTGCAGGCCCGGACGTCGATGCTCGACATCCACCTCGCGTTCTTCGTGGTGCTCGGCGCCTGGCTGCTGCTGGTCGACCGCGACCGCAGCGGGCTGCACGACGAGCCGCCGCCGTCGCTCGACCACGAGGACCGTCGGCTCCCGAAGCGGAGCCACACCCTGCGTGTGCTCGCCGGGGTGGCGTTCGGGCTGGCGCTCGCGACGAAGTGGTCCGGACTGCTGCCGCTGGGAGCCGCGGTCGTGCTCGCCCTCGGCTGGGAGCTGACGTGGCGTCGTCGCTGGACGGGGCGTGCCACGACGGGCGCGGCCCGGGCCGTCGCCGGCGTGCTGGTTGCCCTCGTGCTCGTCCCGGTCGGGGTGTACGCGCTGTCCTACGTGCCGTGGCTCGTGAACTACGAGCACTCCTACGAGGGTGCCAAGGAGTGCCGCGAGGAGGGCGTGATCCAGGACCCGTGCGACGTGTCGCCGGTCGGTCGGCTCGCCGGGCTGTGGCGGTTCCAGCGCTCGATCCTCCGCTTCCACCTCACCCTCGAGGCGGAGCACACGTACCGCGCGCCGGCGTACACCTGGCCCGTCATGGCGCGGCCGGTCGTCTACTACTACGAGACCTGCAGCGAGGAGCGGGCGGCCGGCACCCCGACCCGCGACGAGGACGGCGAGCTCGTCGAGCCGAAGCCGTGCGTGGTCGAGCGCGACGAGTCGGCCGAGATCATCGCGGTCGGCAACCCCGCCCTGTGGTGGGGCTTCCTCCTGGGCCTGCCGCTCCTCGGCGCCGGCGTGGCCCGTCGTGACGGCTGCGCGCTCGTCATCGCCGCCTTCTGGGGATCGCAGTTCCTGCCGTGGCTGATCGTGTCGCGGCCGGCGTTCTTCTTCTACATGGTCCCGGTGGTGCCGTTCCTCGCGCTCGGACTGGCCTACGCGGTCGCCGTCCTCGACGAGCGCCGCTCCGTCCTCGCCACTTTCTCGGCGGCCGCCCTCGGGGGCGGCCTGGGCTTCGGTGCGGGCTGGGTCGGTGCGATGGTGGTCGACGTCGAGACCTCGAGCCACCGCTGGATCCTGCTCGGGGTCGGCTGGGCCCTGGGCGGCATGCTCGGGGGCCTGCTCGACGCGCGTCGCGACCGGGGGGGTGCCCGCGCCGAGCGCTGGCGGCCAGGCCGGCGGTGGACGCCCGGCGTCATCGCCGGCACGGTCGTCGGCGTGCTCGCGGTCGGCCTCCTCGTCTACTTCCTCCCGGTCTGGACCGGTGAGCCGCTCCCGACGGAGACCCTCCGGCAGCGGTGGTGGTTCGACTCGTGGGTCTGAGCCGGTCGCGCGGCGGTTCGCTGCTCCGCCGCCATTCCGCCCGGCTCGAGCCGCTGGACCACGCGGACGAGCCCGAGGTCCGGACGGTCGTCGGGAAGTACGCGTTCGGCTGAACGACCCCGCGGATCATGGCGTACATTCGCGGGTCCATGAGACAGGTCCTGTTGCGCGCATCGGCCAAGGTGGCGGTTTCCGCCCTCGGCGGCGCTCTCGTGGTCATCGGCATCGCGCTGCTGTTCCTGCCGGGCCCCGGCATCCTCGTGCTGGTCGCCGGCGTCGCCCTCCTCGCGCGTGAGTACCTCTGGGCGAGACGGCTCGGCGACCGGCTGAACGCGAAGATGGACGAGCTCCGGCGACGTGCCCGCCGCCAGCGACGTGTGGCGACCCGCTCGATCGGCGGCCCGCCCGCGGCGCCGACGGAGATCCCGGAACGTCGGCCCGGTGGCGGTGCGCGCGACGACGTCGCGGTCTGATCATCACCTGCGGCGGTTGCGGCCGCCGGATCCCTCCCACGGCGCGGTTCTGCGGCCGATGCGGCGCGCGCGTCGCGGGGACCGACCTCCGGCCGAGGTCCCGCCGCGCGGCGACAGCACGGTCGCGGCCACGGCGACGCCCCGGGGTGGGGACGCTCGCGGCGGTCGTCACGCTCGGTCTCGTCCTGGCCGTGGTGTGGTCGGGGCGGCGCGACGACCCCGGGGGCCTCGGCCGGTCCGACGTCGCCGTGGGGACGCCTGCGCCCCGCGCCGTGGCGACGGACCCGGGCGGTCCCGACGTCGCCGCCCCCGCGGGGTGCGTCGTGGGAGGACGGGAGGTGGCGCTCGGCGACGCGGGATGCCGCGTCTGGCAGGCGGCCGCCCCGGCGGACGCCAGGTGGCGCGCCGTCGCGGCGAGCGACGACGTCGTCGTCGCCACCACGTCGACGGGGGCCCGGGGCCTCGCGACCGCGGACGGTGCGGGTCGGTGGACCTGGGACAGCCCGCACCAGGTCGATCCCTCGGCCCCGCCGGTGATCGCCGGCGACGTGGTGGCCATCCCCCTGCGCCTGCCGGGGATCGGTCCGCTCGGGGGGGTCGCCGTGCTCGATCTCGGCTCGGGGGCGCCGCGCTGGACGGCCGCCTCGGGACCCCGCCCCGTGCGCATCGCCGTCGACGCGGCCACGAACGCGGTCGTCTCGGTGTCCACCGGCGTGGTCCACACGCGCGAGCTCGACACGGGCGCACCGCGCTGGCAGCGCCACCTCCCCGGCCTGCCCGTCGCCGACGTGGGCCTCGCCGGCGGGCACGTCATCGTCCACGCCGGCGACGCCGTCGTGGCGCTCGGCCTCGACGACGGACAGGAGCGCTGGCGGGTCACCCGGCCCGACGCGATCGCGCTCCTCGGGGCGGACGACGTCGTCGCGCTCGTGGCGCCCGACGGTGTGACGGGCCTCGACGCCGCGAGCGGCGCGACGCGGTGGCGGCTGGACCGGGCGGGCGTCCGCAGCGTCACGCCCACGGGTGACGGCACGCGGCTCGTCGTCGCGACCGCCGACCAGCTCCTGCCGCTCGATCCCGCGACCGGCGACCCCGACCCGAGCGTCGACACGCCGGGTCCGCTCGGCGCCGTGACCGCCGCCGGCGGCCGTGCCGTCCACGTCGCCACGCCGGGCGGCCTGCGGCGCATCGACCTCGCCGGCAGCCGCGCGACCTGGATGCTGCTCGAGCGCGAACTGCCACCGGACCGCTACGCCGAGACGTCCGTCGACGGCGCCACGCGGCTGGTCGCCGTCCTCGGCCGCGGCGACCTGGCCGCCTTCGCCCCGCCCGGGTGACGAGGGTGACGCCGGCCGTCAGACGAGGTCGTCCTCGAGGAGACGGTCCGCGATGATGCGCCGCTGGATCTCGGACGTCCCCTCGAAGATCGTCGTGAGCCGGGCGTCGCGCCAGTAGCGCTGCGCTGGGGTGGCGGAGATGTAGCCGTTCCCTCCGTGGATCTGCATCCCGTCGCGGGTCACACGCTCGGCCATCTCGGTCGCGAAGAGCTTGGCCATGGCGGCCTCCCGGTCGACCCGGCCGCCGCGGTCGAGCGCGTCGGCCGCCCCGAGCGTCAGCGCCCGCGCCGCTTCGATCTGCGTCGCCATGTCCGCGAGCGAGAACCGGATCGCCTGGAAGTCCGCGAGCTGCTGGTCGAACTGCTCGCGCCGGGTGGCGTACGCGAGCGCGTCCTCGAGCGCGCCGCGTGCCAGCCCGACGGCGCGTGCCGCCGTGTAGACGCGCTTGCGGTCGAGTCCCTCCATCACGCCGTAGAAGGCCTCCCCGCGCTCGCCCATCAGCGCCTCCGCCGGGAGCTCGAGACCATCGAACGTGAGCTCCCAGGTGGTGAGGCCGTGGTAGCCGATCTTGTCGATCGGGGTGCCGGTCAGCCCGTCCGGGAAGCTCTCGCGGTCCTTCTCGATCAGGAACGCGGAGATCCCGCGGTGCGGCGCGTCCTCGGGAGGGTGGTCGGTGCGGGCGAACAGCAGGATCGCGTCGGCCCGCCACGCGAACCCGCACCACCGCTTCCGGCCCTCGATGCGCCAGCCGTCGCCGGTCTCGGCCGCACGGCACGCGACGTTGGCGACGTCGGAGCCGGCCTCCGCCTCGGACAGCGCGAACGCGCAGATGAGCTCGCCGCGCGCGATGCGTGGCAGGTACCGGGCGCGGAGCTCGTCGGTCGTCAGGACCTCGTCGAGGATGCGGTTGCCGCGACCCACGACCGAGGCCACCGACAGCCAGCCGCGCGCGAGCTCCTCGATGAGGATGCAGTAGTCGACCATCCCGTAGCCGAGCCCGCCGTGCTCCTCCGCGATCGCGGCCCCGAGGTAGCCGAGCTCCGCCAGACGGTCGACGAGCGACCACGGCATGTCCTCCCCGCGGGGGTCGAGCTCCGCAGCGATCGGCAGCACCTCGTCGCGGACGAAGGCCCGCGCGTCATCGCGGATGCGCCGCCGGCGGTCGTCGAGCTCGATCACGGTGCCTCCTGTGCTGGGCGCTGCGAGGTTGCCGCCGACACGCCGGCCCGGTGCCGGCCGCTGCACCGGCGAACGGGCACCGCGCCGCCGTCGGGACGTCCGTCTGGGTCGAACGCCGGCGGAGCGACGCGCCGTGCGGCAAGATGGACCTCGGACTGGAGGAACGCGTGGAGGACCAGGACCAGCAGAACCTCGTCGAGCAGGCCATCACGGCGCTGGAGGAGCGGTACGGGGCGGACCCGTCCGACACCTCGGACAACCGTGAGGAGATGGCCGCCTGGCTCACCGGCTACGCCGGCTTCGGCAACGCGCCGGCCGGCACCGTGGGCACCGCCGTCGGTCGCTACCTGTCGCGCAACCACTAGCGCCGGGCCGGCCGCCCCGGCTGCCCGGGGCGTCGAGCTAGTTCGTGTCCTTCTGCTTCATCACGATGTCGACGGCCAGGGCCGAGGCGAAGGACAGCGCCCGGAGCGGGTGGCCGAGCTGGGGCTGGAACGCGACGGCGTAGCTGTCCGCGTCGGAGAAGGCCTCGGTGAGGAGACCACGCCACTCCTTGGTGACCCGGGCGACCTCGGTGTCGACGGGGTCGAAGATCGCGAAGTCCCGTGCCCGCCAGTTCTGGGCCCGGACCTCGCCGAGCGCCTCACCGGCCGGGCCCTGCAGCGAGAACCGTGCCTTGCCGACGCGGATCTGCTTCCGGATGCTGCCGATGGCGCCGACGTCGGGGGCCGAGACCTCGACCCGCCAGGTGAACCAGGGCTTGTGCAGCTCGAGCTGGACGTCGCCGGCCGTGTCGCGCACCTCGAGGGTCATCGGCAGGGCGACGTCGAGCGCGCTGAAGATCCGCACGAGCAGTGCCAGGAACGACTGGCGCTCCTGGGTGGCCGTGCCGAGCGGCTGTCCGGCCTCGTCCACGAGCGTGTACTCGTTGCGGAGCTCGAAGAACTTCCGGCGCTGGTGGATGCCCACCCCCGGTCGCGCGAGCATCGGCACGGTCTGGTCCACCACGGTCTCCTCCCCAGGCCGTGGACCCTACGCGACGTTCCCTACGATGCCCTCGAACCCCGGGGTCCTGACCGACCGCGGCCGGAACCTCCCCCCCGCCGCACGACCCCGCCACCGACGGAGGATGACGCCACCATGGACGAGAAGCTCGAGCCCATCTACGACGAGGTGCTCCGTCGCAACCCCGGGGAGGCCGAGTTCCACCAGGCCGTCCGCGAGGTCATCGAGTCGCTCGGTCCCGTGATCGCCAAGCACCCGGAGTTCGCCGAGCGCAAGATCATCGAGCGCATCTGCGAGCCCGAGCGCCAGATCATCTTCCGCGTGCCGTGGCAGGACGACGACGGCGTCGTCCACATCAACCGCGGGTTCCGCGTCGAGTTCAACAGCGCGCTCGGTCCCTACAAGGGCGGGCTGCGCTTCCACCCGTCGGTGAACCTGGGCATCGTGAAGTTCCTCGGCTTCGAGCAGATCTTCAAGAACGCGCTGACCGAGATGCCCATCGGTGGCGCCAAGGGCGGCTCGGACTTCGACCCCAAGGGCCGCTCGCGCGACGAGGTCATGCGCTTCTGCCAGAGCTTCATGACCGAGCTCTACCGCCACCTCGGCGAGTACACCGACGTGCCGGCCGGCGACATCGGCGTCGGTGGGCGCGAGATCGGCTACCTGTTCGGTCAGTACAAGCGCATCACCAACCGCTACGAGTCCGGCGTGCTGACCGGCAAGGGCATCGAGTGGGGCGGGGCGCTCGTGCGGACCGAGGCGACGGGGTACGGCGCGGTGTTCTTCCTCCGCGAGATGCTGCGCGCCCGCGGCCAGGACCTCGACGACCGGACCTGCGTCGTCTCGGGGTCGGGCAACGTCGCGATCTACGCCATCGAGAAGATCCACCAGCTCGGGGGCCGCGTGGTGGCGTGCTCGGACTCGGGCGGGGTCGTCCACGACCCGAAGGGCATCGACCTCGAGCTCCTCAAGCAGATCAAGGAGGTCGAGCGCGGCCGCGTGGCCGACTACGCCGAGCGGCGTGGCGGTGAGGTGCGCTACCTGCCGGGCGGCAACATCTGGGAGATCCCGTGCGAGGTGGCGCTCCCCTGCGCGACGCAGAACGAGCTGACCGGCCGGGACGCCGCGACGCTGGTCGGCAACGGCTGCATCGCCGTGTCCGAGGGCGCCAACATGCCGACGACGCCCGAGGGCGTGGACGTCTTCCTCGACGCCGGCATCGCGTACGGCCCTGGCAAGGCCGCGAACGCCGGCGGCGTGGCGACCTCCGCGCTGGAGATGCAGCAGAACGCGAGCCGCGACCGGTGGTCGTTCGAGGCCACCGAGCAGCGCCTCGGCGAGATCATGCGCCACATCCACGACCTCTGCTACGCCACGGCCGACGAGTACGGCGCCCCCGGCAACTACGTCAGGGGGGCGAACATCGCGGGCTTCCAGCGCGTCGCCGACGCCATGGTCGCCCTCGGGCTCGTGTGACCGCCGGCGGCCGCGGGTCGGAACGTCAGCCGAAGACGGGGAAGCGCCGCTTCGCAGCGAGCCGGTCCATGCCGGCCTGGATCGAGCGCTCGACCTCGTCGTAGACGCCCCGCAGGTAGTCGTCGTCCGCGGCGCGGTCCGGGTCGGCGTCGAGGTGGATCGGGTCGAGGAACTCGGTGCGGATCTTCGCCGGCAGCGGCACGTGCATCGGGATGGTCTCGATCGCGATGCCGAACGGCGGCCCGACGACGATCGGGGCGCGCGTGGCCCGGAAGACCTCCCGGAAGCCGGCCAGGCCGGCGATCCAGCCGCCTTCGTTGACCACGAAGACGGTGTCGTGACCGCCGACGGTCGCGACCGGCACGATCGGGACCTGCTGCTCCAGCGCCATCCTGACGAACCCGGTCCGCCCACCGAGGACGGCGGTGTCGCGCTTGCGCCAGTGGCGCATCGAGTCCTTCTCGCCGCCGGGCCAGACGATGACGTCGTAGCCGGCGCCGAGCGCGTCGGAGACGGCGTCCGGCGACGCCGGCAGCACCCCGACCTGGCGGAAGTAGTCGCCGAGGCCGGGCGCCGTCATGAGCACGTCGTGCGCGGTGCCGTGGAGGAAACGGTCCGGGCCGAAGTGCCGCCACCACGCGTGGATGAGCGTCCACGCGTCCATCGTGAGGGCGCCGCCGGAGTGGACGCCCACGAGGAGGCAGGGGGCCTCCGGCAGACGCTCCCACCCGTCGACCTCGAGCCGGAAGTACAGCCGGCAGAGCGCGTCGCCGAGCGGCTGCTGCAGCCGCATCAGCGTTCCGTTGTACGCCCCCGGACCGCCGTCCCCGCGCCGCCACTCCATGATGGAGCGGATCGCACCGTTGCCGTCCCCCATGCGTCCTCTCCCGCCGGTGTCCCCCGGGGTACCGGCTCGGGCGCCGGTCGCGGTGCGGGAGGGGTGACCGGTCGTCGGGGAGGAACGCGAGGAGGCGGCCCGATCGGGCCGCCTCCTCGGTCGTGCGTGCGCCCGGGTCAGGCCCAGGCGGCCTCGCGGCCCTCGACCTCACGGTCGAAGCGGTCGAGGTCCATGACCTTGCCCCACGCGTCCACGAAGTCCTTGACGAACTTCTCGCCGCAGTCGTCGGCGGCGTAGACCTCGGAGATCGCGCGGATCTCGGAGTTGGAGCCGAACAGCAGGTCGACGCGGGTGGCGGTCCACTTGACCTCGCCGCTGCTGCGGTCGCGGCCCTCGAAGACGGACTCGCCCTCGCCGACCGGCTCCCACTCCACGCCCATGTCGAGGAGGTTCGTGAAGAAGTCGTTCGACAGCGTGCCGACGCGGTCGGTGAACACCCCGTGGTCGGAGTCGCCGGCGTTCGCGCCGAGGACCCGCAGTCCACCGAGGAGCGCCGCCATCTCCGGCCCCGACAGCGTCAGCATGAACGCCTTGTCGAGCAGCAGCTGCTCGGTCGGGATCTCGCCCTCCTTCTGGCAGTAGTTCCGGAAGCCGTCCGCGACCGGCTCGAGCCACTGGAACGACTCGACGTCGGTCTGCTCCTGGGTCGCGTCGGTGCGGCCCGGACGGAACGGCACCTCGAGGTCGTGGCCGCCCTTCCTCGCCGCCTCCTCGATCGCGGCGCAACCGCCGAGGACGATCAGGTCGGCGAGCGAGACCTTCTTGCCGCCGCTCTGCGAGCCGTTGAAGTCCGACTGGATGTCCTCGAGCTTCGAGATCACCTCGGAGACGCCCGAGCGGAGGTTCACGTCCCACTCGGCCTGCGGCGAGAGCCGGATGCGGGCGCCGTTCGCGCCACCGCGCTTGTCGGTGTTGCGGTAGGTCGAGGCCGACGACCACGCGGTGTTGACGAGCTGCGACACCGTGAGGCCGGAGTCGAGGATCGTGCGCTTGAGCGACGCGACGTCGTCCGCGTCGATCAGCTCGTGGTCGACCGCGGGGACCGGGTCCTGCCAGATGAGCTCCTCGTCGGGGACGAGCGGGCCGAGGTAGCGGGCGACCGGGCCCATGTCGCGGTGGGTCAGCTTGAACCACGCGCGGGCGAAGGCGTCGGTGAAGGCGTCCGGGTCGTCGCGGAAGCGCTCGGAGATCTCGCGGAAGCCCGGGTCCTCCTTGAGCGCCAGGTCGGTCGTCAGCATCATCGGCGGGTTCTTCTTGCCCTCGATGTGCGCGTCCGGGACGAGGTCCTCCTCCCGGACGTCCTTCGGGGTCCACTGCTTGGCACCCGCCGGGCTCTCGGTCAGCTCCCACTCGTACGTGAACAGCATCTCGAAGAAGCCGTTGTCCCACCGGACGGGATCCGGCGTCCACGCTCCCTCGAGACCGCTCGAGATGGTGTCGGCGCCCTTGCCGGAGCCGTGGCTGCTCTACCAGCCGAGCCCCTGGGCGGCGAAGCGCTCACCCTCGGGGTCGGGACCGACGAGGTCCGCGTCGCCGGCGCCGTGCGCCTTGCCGAAGGTGTGACCGCCGGCGATGAGCGCGACCGTCTCCTCGTCGTTCATCGCCATGCGACCGAACGTCACGCGGATGTCGTGTGCAGCCTTGATCGGGTCGGGCTCGCCGTTCGGGCCCTCGGGGTTGACGTAGATGAGCCCCATCTGCGACGCGGCGAGGCTGCCGAACAGCTCACGCTCCTCGTTGAAGCGCTCGTCCGCGAGCCACTCGCTCTCGGAGCCCCAGAAGACGTCCTCCTCGGGAGCCCAGATGTCCTCACGACCGAAGCCGAAGCCGAAGGTCTTGAAGCCCATCGTCTCGAGCGCGCGGTTGCCCGTGAAGACGAGGAGGTCCGCCCACGAGATCCGTCGGCCGTACTTCTTCTTCACGGGCCACAGGAGCCGGCGCGCCTTGTCGAGGTTGACGTTGTCGGGCCAGCTGTTGAGCGGGGCGAAGCGCTGCGAGCCCGACCCGGCGCCACCGCGGCCGTCACCGACCCGGTAGGTGCCCGCCGCGTGCCACGCCATGCGGATGAAGAGCGGCCCGTAGTGGCCCCAGTCGGCCGGCCACCACTCCTGCGAGTCGTTCATGATCGCGTCGACGTCGCGCGTGAGCTCGTCGACGTCGAGCTCGCTGAACGCCTCGGCGTAGTCGTAGTCCTCGCCCATCGGGTTCGCGCGCGGGTGGTCGGGGTGCAGCATCCGCAGGCTCAGCTGGTTGGGCCACCACGACTCGTTCGACGGCCCCGTGCCGCTGATCGTCCGGCCTCCGGTGAACGGGCACTGGCCCTGGCTCTCTGACACGTCGCGCTCCTCGTGCTGCTGATTCGGTTGGTCGCGGACCACCACCCTAGAACAGTTCCAAAGATGGAATCAACACCCCTGGTTGCCGTAGGCTGCGGGCGCACAGGAGGCCTCACCCTGACCCCGCTCATCGATCGACTGCGCGACCGCGGCTGGCGGTTGACCGCACAGCGACGCGTCATCGCCGAGACGATGACCGGCGAGCACGTCCACCTGGCGGCCGACGAGGTGTTCGAGCGGGCGCGCACGGTCCTGCCCGAGGTGAGCCTCGCGACGGTCTACAACACGCTCAACGAGCTGGTCTCCCTCGGTGAGCTGCGCGAGTTCACCCACGAGGGGCGCAAGCGCTACGACCCCAACGTCGCCGACCGCCACCACCACCTCGTCTGCGTGGCCTGCGGTCGGACGCTCGACGTCCACCCCGACGATCCCGGCCTCCCGGCGGACCAACGGCACGGGTTCGAGCTGCTGGACGTCGAGGTGACCTTCCGCGGCCGCTGCCCGGACTGCACCGCCGCCGCGTGAGCCGCTCCGCTCCGGGCGCGGCAGAGATGGCGGATGCCCCGGTTCGCGTCGGACTACGGTGCGCGGTGGCGGGACCGTGCCGTCTCCCCCGTCGGTGCGGTCCCGCCACCCGCGCCGCCCGCCTGCAACGAGAGCGCCCCGCGACGGGGGGTCGCGGGGCGATCTGACTGGTGGAGGTGATCGGATTTGAACCGACGGCCCCTTCGTTGCGAACGAAGTGCTCTGCCGAACTGAGCTACACCCCCAGGGCGGCGCGCATCGTAACCCGGGGAGTGGGGGCCCGCGAACCCGGAGCGGCGCCCCCGCCCGCGGTTCAGGCCGGAGGCGGGACCGCGCGACCCAACGCCTCGCGGTGGGCGTCGAGCGCCTCGCGGAGCGCCCGCTGGGACGCCGCGGTCGTGAGGTCGCCGCGGGTGCGCTCGGTGATGGCACGCGCCGCGTCGGCGTTCCGGCGCAGGCCGCGGGTGAGGCCGTCCGGCACGTCGATGGTGGCGAGCACGGCCAGGATCTCCTGCATGAGCGCGAGGAGCTGCTCGCCGGCGTCGAGGCGGCCGGCGCGGACGTGGTCGAGGCACGCGCGTCGGCACTCCCCGACCGTCTCCGCGAGGCCGTGCAGCCACGACCCGTCGTCGACGTCGAGCTCGTCGGGACCGGGGAGCGCGGCGCCGGCGAGCGCGGCGCGGGTGAGCCGCGCCTCGGCGTACTCCTTCGCCGCGTCCTGCACGAACCCGCTGTGGAGCACCTCCGGGCAGTGGGCGGTGGCCTCGTGGGCGCTGTCGAGCGCGTCGCGTGAGGCGGTCAGCAACCGGTCGGCCTCGTCGACGTCGGCGCGGTGCAGCGCACGGATGGCGTTGGCCGCGTTGCGGATCGTGTCGCGGGACGCCTGGTAGGCGGTCTCACGTGCCTCGTGCCGGGCCCGGAAGCGCTCCCGGACCGGCTCCGACAGGGCGAGGAGGTCCTCCCCCGCCACGTCAGTCCTCCCAGCGGCGGATCCGCACGGCGGTCTGGGGCTGCCACGGCTCGTCGTGGCGGGAGGCGACGGGCACGCCGTCGCCGAACATCGGGGCGGCGCCGACGGCGACCGGGAGGCGCTCGTCGCGGAGGTCGACGACCTGGTCGGCGCGGATGTCGCGGACGACCTCGCGGACCTCGTCGCGCCGGAGCTTCAGGTGACGCAGGAGCGCGGCGTACCCGCCGGTCGCGAGCAGCGAGAGCGTGAACAGCGTCCACGCGAAGCCGCCGGCGAGGAGCGCCACGACGAACAGCGTGGCGGTCGCCGCGAGGGCGCGGACGAACACCGTGCGCCGGCGCGCCACGACCGGGTCCTCACGGCGCAGCCCACGGGACCCCGCCGTGGCGGCACCTACGGCGTCGCCCCGGGCCGATGCGGCGGCGTCGCCGACGATCCGGCCCGCGTCGTTCGGGACCATCATGTAGCGGCCGTCAGGCTGGCGTCGCAGCACATCCATCGCTCGCTCGAACCCTCCGACGGTGGCGTGGGTGTTCACGCGGCGGGAACGTACCGCCCCCGGCAGGAGCGCGACCGCCCACAGGAGGGCCAGCATCACGATGAGGGCTTCGTTCATGCCACGTCCTCTCCCGCCTCGAGGAACCCACCCGACGGTAACAGCGGGCGGAGGACGCACCTAGGAGGTGCGACAGGTGAACGACACGCGTGTAACTCGGGTTCCCACGGTTGCTCAGACCGGGTCCGCGGCGTTCCAGTCGCCGGAGCGGCCGCCCGACTTCGCGAGGAGGCGCACGTCGGTGACCACGACGTCGCGCTGGACCGCCTTCACCATGTCGTAGAGCGCGAGCGCGGCGACCGAGACCGCGACCATCGCCTCCATCTCCACCCCGGTGCGGTCGTCGGCCCGGGCCTCCGCCGTGACCGTCGCCACGCCGGCGTCCGCGTCCACCTCGACGTCGACGTCGACGCGGGAGAGCCGCACCTGGTGGCACAGCGGGATGAGCTCGCTCGTGCGCTTCGCGGCCTGGATGCCGGCGAGACGGGCGACGGTCACCGCGTCGCCCTTGGGGAGGTCGCCGGCGGCGAGCCGGGCGGCGGTCGTCGGCGTCATCACCACGCGGCAGCCGGCCCGTGCGACGCGGGTCGTCTCGGCCTTGTCGCCGACGTCGACCATCCGCGCGGCGCCGTCCTCGTCGAGGTGGGTGAGCTCGCCCATGCGATCGGCTCCTAGACGTCGACGAGGAGGTGGACGGTGACCTCGTCGCCGGCGGCCAGCCGCGTGACGTCCTCGGGGATGTCGGCGAGCCCGTCGGCGCGCACCAGCGAGGTCAGCACGTGCGAGCCCTGTGCCGACCCGGGCGACGCGGTCCACCGTCCGGCCTCGCGCTTGAGCCGCACGCGCAGGAACGTCCGCTTGTGCGGCGGCGCCGACACGTCCTCGGTCAGGACCGCCCGCACCTGCGGCCGGGCGACGTCGGAGCGACCCTGGAGCGCACGGATGGCGGGGCGCACGAACAGCTCGAACGACACGAACGCCGACACCGGGTTGCCGGGGAGGCCGAAGACCGGCGTGTCGCCGATGCGGCCGTAGACCTGCGGCATGCCGGGCTTCACGGCGACCTTCTCGGCGCGGACCTTGCCGAGCTTGCCGATGACCTCCTGCACGTGGTCGTACGCGCCGGCGCTGACGCCCCCGGTCGCGATCAGCAGGTCGGCGTGGCCGAGGTTGGAGTCGAAGGCGTACAGCATCGCCTTGAGGTCGTCCGCGACGATGCCGGCCGAGTACGGCACGGCGCCGGCCTGGCGGACGAGCGCCCCGAGCATCGGTCCGTTGGCGTCGCGGATCCGCCCCGGCTCGGGCCGCTTCTCGAGCGGCACGAGCTCGTCGCCGGTCGACAGGATCACGACCCGCGGGGCCGGCCGGACCAGCACGCGTGACTGGCCGATGGCGGCGAGGAGCCCGATGTCGGCGGGGCGGATGCGGTGGCCCGCCGGCAGCAGCCGCTGGCCGGGCGAGACGTCCTCGCCGACGCGTCGCACGTGGTCGCCCTGCCGTGCGGCGCGGTGGATGCGGATGCGACCGCGCTCGCCGGCGGAGGTCGACTCGACCGGGACGACCGCCTCGGCGCCGGCGGGGAGCGGGGCCCCGGTCATGATCGCCACCGCCGTGCCCGGCGTGACCGTGGGGAGCTG
The DNA here is from genome assembly GCA_019348115.1 of Actinomycetota bacterium. Lineage (GTDB taxonomy): Bacteria > Actinomycetota > Nitriliruptoria > Nitriliruptorales > Nitriliruptoraceae > JAHWJY01. The sequence continues at coordinate 19,120 of JAHWKB010000020.1, forward strand.
GCCGGCCCCGGCGCGGACCTCACCGGCGACCGTCAGCTCGACCGGGGTGTCGACGCTCGCGTCGGCGACGTCGTCGACGCGCACGGCGTAGCCGTCCATGGCGGAGTTGGCGAAGCTCGGGACCGACTCGGCGCTCTCGACCGGCGCGGCCAGCACCAGCCCGAGCGTGTCCTGGATGCGGAGCTCGATGGCGTCCAGCGCCGGGAGGTCGCCGAGGATGAGCTCGCGCCAGCGGTCGACGCTCATCAGCCGTGCGGGGTCGGTGACCTCCGCGCGTCCCTCGCCGGCGAACGTGCTCACGCCTCGAGCCCCGCGACGTGCTCGGTCAGCCACGCGCGGAAGTCGGGCCCGAGGTCGTCGCGCTCGAGCGCCATCATCACGGTCGCCTTGAGGAACCCGAGCTTGTCGCCGACGTCGTGGCGGATGCCGTCGAAGCGCACCGCGATGATCGGCTCGTCGTCCGCCATCGTCTTCAGCGCATCGGTCAGCTGGATCTCGTCGCCGCGGCCCGGCGGGGTGTCCGCGAGCACGCCGAAGATCTCGCCCGGGAGCACGTAGCGCCCGATCACCGCGAGGTTCGACGGGGCGTCCTCCTGCGCCGGCTTCTCGACGAGGTCGGTCACGGAGAAGACCCCTTCCTCGTCCGTGGGGGTCGAGGTCACGACGCCGTAGAGGTGGACCTGGTCCTCCGGGACCTCCATCACCGCGACGACGGGGCGGCCGGTCCGCTCGTGGACGGCGATCATCCGCTCGAGGAAGGCCTCGTCGGGGTGGACGATGTCGTCGCCGAGGAGCACCGCGAACGACGCCTGGTCGCCGACGTGCCCGCGGGCCTGGAGCACCGCGTGCCCGAGCCCCAGCGGCACGCCCTGGCGCACCGAGTGGATCTTCACCACGTCGGCGAGCGCGATCGCCTCCTCGAGGAGATCCTCCTTGCCCTTCTGCTCGAGCGCGGTCTCGAGGTCGAGACGGCGGTCGAAGTGGTCCTCCATCGCGGCCTTGCCCATGCCCGTCACGAGCAGGACGTCGTCGATGCCGGCGCGGGCGCACTCCTCGACCATGTACTGGATGGCCGGGCGGTCGACGATCGGGATCATCTCCTTCGGGATGGCCTTCGTCGCCGGCAGGAACCGGGTGCCGAGTCCGGCAGCGGGCACCACGGCCTTCCTCACCGTGCGGCTCGGGTCGGTCACGGGAGATCCTCGTCGTCGGGGGTTCGGGGGCGTCGCGCCGAGCGTAGTGGTGGGCCGTGCGAGGTCTCCCGTCCGGCCCCGCACCCTCGCCGGGGTCGGAACGTACGATGCGTCCCGAGGCTGGGAGGCGCCGTGACCGACACCGGGAGCGTCAAGACCGCGCTCCGCTCGTCGGCCCGCTCCGCTCGACGGGGTATGGACGACGACGAGCGGCGCGCCGCGTCCGACGCCGCGGTCGGCCGCCTCCTCGGCCTGCCGGAGCTGCGGCGTGCCGGCACGGTCCTGCTCTACGCGCCGCTCCGCGAGGAGGCCGACCCCGCGACGGGCGCGCTCCCGCTCCTGCGCCAGCGCCGGATCCGGACGTTGTTCCCGCGCGTGCGGGGCGGGGACCTCGAGCTCGTGGCCTGCGACGACCTGACGTCCTTGACGCCCGGCTACCGCGGCATCCGCGAGCCGGTCGGCGGACCGACGATCGACCCCGAGGTCGTCGACGTCGCGATCGTCCCCGGCGTCGCCTTCGACGTCCTCGGCGGCCGGCTGGGGCAGGGCGGTGGCCACTACGACCGGCTCCTGCAGTTCCTCCCCGACGACTGCGTCCGGATCGGCTTCTGCTTCTCCTGCCAGGTCGTCCCGTTCGTCCCGTGCGAGCCCCACGACGAGCCCGTCGACATCGTCGTCACCCAGCGCGCCACCTACCGCACCCGCGCCCGCGAGCCCCTCGCCGACGCCTGACCCGCCTCCCGAACGAGATCTGTGCACGGTTCTTCGGAACGGGTCCGAGGAAGCGTGGACAGATGGGGACGGGTGCCGGCGGAGGTTGCGGGGCGGCGGGGTGGTGCCGCATACTCGCGGTCGCTTGCACTCTCCTCCGTCGAGTGCTAACGGACCCCCGAAGGAGCGATGCGGGATGCCCACGTACGAGTACGCCTGCCGCGACTGCGGTGAGCACCTCGAGGTCGTGCAGTCGTTCAAGGACGATGCCCTCACCGAGTGCCCGAACTGCAAGGGCGAGCTGCGCAAGGTCTTCAGCGCGGCCGGCATCATCTTCAAGGGCTCCGGCTGGCACATCAAGGACTACGCGTCCAAGGGCGGGTCCTCCACGACCAGCAGCCCGGGAAGCGCCGACAGCGGATCGTCGAGCGACTCCTCCTCCGACCGCTCGTCGTCCACCGACTCCTCGTCCGACTCCTCGTCGAAGGCGGCGGAGAAGAAGGACAGCGGCGCGGGCAGCAGCTCGTCCAGCACGCCGTCCGAGAAGTCCGCCTGACGCGTGCCGTCCATCGGGATCTTCGGCGGGTCGGGGTTCTACGAGCTCCTCGACGACGCCACCGAGCACCGCGTCGACACGCCCTACGGCGAGCCGTCCGACCCGGTCGTGACGGGGAGCTGGCAGGGACGTGAGGTCGCGTTCCTCCCCCGGCACGGGGCCGACCACCGTTTCCCGCCGCACCGGGTGAACTACCGCGCCAACGTGTGGGCGATGCGCGAGCTCGGCGTCACCCGCCTCCTCGCCCCGTGCGCGGTCGGCTCGCTCAAGGCCGAGCTCGGACCCGGCGCCATGATCGTGCTCGACCAGTTCGTCGACCGCACGACCGGACGTCCCGACACCTTCCACGACGGCCCCCCGGTGACGCACACGTCGATGGCCGAGCCCTACTGCGGGACGCTGCGCGCGCTCGTGACCGAGGAGCTGACCGCGCTCGACCGCCCGCACCAGCCGACCGGCACGATCGTCGTCATCCAGGGCCCGCGCTTCTCCACCCGCGCCGAGTCACGATGGTTCTCCGCGCAGGGCTGGGACGTCGTCGGGATGACCCAGTACCCGGAGGTGCCGCTCGCCCGCGAAGCTGGCATGTGCGTCGCCGGTATCGCGCTCGTGACCGACCACGACGCCGGCCTCGACGGCCACCCGGACGTCGCACCCGTCTCGCACCAGCAGGTGCTCGAGGTCTTCGCCGCCAACGTCGAGCACCTCAAGGAGCTGCTCGGCCGGGTGGTCGCTCGCATCCCGGACGAGCGCGACTGCGGCTGCGGCTCGTCCACAGGCTGAGCTGCACCCGACGCGCCGGACGCCGGCGCGCGTGCTCCGCTGCCGGGCATGCCCCGCCCGACGAGCCGCGACCCCGCCGTCCCCCGCCTGCGCCCGTCGGGCGGGGCGCTCCTCCCCTGGCACGGCCCGCCCCCGTCGCTGCCGGACCTCCTCGACCGGGCGAGCGAGCGCTGGTTCGGCCTGCCTCCGCGCCTCCGGAGCGTCCTCCTCGCTGGCGTGGGCCTGCTCCTGCTGCTCGTCGCCGGCGCCGGCGCCGCGCGCTCGCCGTGGGGCCCGCCCGTCGCGGTCCTCGTGACGACGCTCGACGTCCAGCCGGGGCAGGCCCTCGACCCGGCGACGGTCCGCACGGAGCGCCGGCCGGCGCGGCTCGTCCCCGACGACGCGGTCCGGGACGCCGGCGCGCTCGGGCGGTCGCGCGCGGCCGCCACGCTGCTCGCCGGCACCGTCCTCACCACCCGCCACCTCGCCGGCGAGGACGCCGTGACCGGGACGCTGGCCGAGGGTCGGGCGGCGTACCCGGTCGAGGCGGCCACGCTGCCGCCGCTGCGGCCGGGCCAACGCCTCGACCTCGTCGCCGGCGACCTCGAGGGACGCGGCCGGACGCTCGCGCGCGACGTCCGTGTCGTGAGCATCACCGACGGAACGGTGTGGCTCGACGTCGCACGCGACGACGCGCCCGTGATCGCGGCGGCGGCCCTCCGGGACGGTCTCCAGGTCGTGCTCCTGCGACCGTGACCCCGGCGGACGCCCGCTAGCCTCCGCCCCGTCCATCCCCCCCGAGCCCAGGGACGCGCGTGCTGCAGGCGATCGTGCTCGGTCTCGTCCAGGGGCTGACGGAGTTCCTCCCCGTGTCGAGCTCCGGCCACCTCACGGTCGTGCCGTACCTGCTGTCGTGGCCGCAGCCGCCGCTGGCGTTCAACGTGGCGCTGCACTTCGGGACGCTCCTCGCGGTGGTGGCCTACTTCTGGGGCGACCTCTGGTACCTCGCGACCCGCTCGGTCGGCGTCGGCACCACCGTCGACGGCGAGGCCGCGCGGGCGCGTCGCACCGTCGGCCTGCTCGCCGTCGGCACCCTGCCCGCGGCCGTCATCGGCTACCTCTTCGAGTCGTCGTTCGAGCAGGTCTTCGACGATCCCCGCGCCGTCGCGGGCTTCCTGCTCGTCACTGCGTCGATCCTCTGGGGCGCCGAACGGCTGCGTCGCCGCCGTGCCGCGGTGCTCGTCGGCGTCCGGGCACGCGCCCTGTCGCCCGAGCAGCAGGCCATCGACCCGGGCCGCGACGAGGGGACGGTCGGGTGGCTCGACACCATCGCCATCGGCTTCGCCCAGGCGCTCGCGATCTTCCCGGGCATCTCGCGCTCCGGCGCGACCATCGCGATGGGCATGGCGCGCGGCATGTCCCGTGAGGGGTCGGCACGGTTCTCGTTCCTGCTGTCGGTGCCGATCATCCTCGGTGCCACGCTCGCCCAGGCCCGTGAGCTCCTCGGCGGCGAGGCGGAGGAGCGGCTGTTCACCACCGCCGAGATCGCCGTCGGCGTGGCGGTGGCGGCACTCAGCGGCTACTGGGCGATCCGCTTCCTCCTGCGCTACGTGGCCAGCGACGACCTCACCGGCTTCGCGCGCTACGTCGCGTTCTTCGCGGTGCTGACCTTCGTCGGCACGCTCTGGATCGGTCCGCCCGGCCAGGTGTGACCGCCCCGCGACGACGCGGCACGGCCGCAGCGCCTCACTCGCCGCTGACGGACATCTCGGCGACGAGCGTCGTCGTCCCGCCGAGCGACCCCGCGAACGGGTAGAAGCGGAGGTCGGTGGCGACCGCCCGCACGCCGCGGAGGATGTCGACGATCGTCGAGGACACGGCGGCCTCGCGGATCGGCTCGGCGAGCTGGCCGTCGCGGATGGCGAGGCCGGTGAAGCTCACCGAGAACTCCCCGCTGATCGGGTTCGCGCCGGAGTGCAGCCCCATCACGTCCTGGACGTAGACGCCGTCGTCGACCATCGCGATGACCTCGCCGGCGCTGCGGCCCCCCGGGACGAGGTGCAGGTTCGTGGGCGACACCCCCGGCGACGACTGGTAGCCGGCGCGGGCGGCGTTGCCGGTCGACCGGGCGCCGTCGCCGACCCGCTGCGCCGTCCAGGTCGTGTGGAGGTAGGTCGCGAG
>JAHWKB010000102.1 GCA_019348115.1 Actinomycetota bacterium
ACTTCCGCGCCGCCGGCGGCCGCGGGATGCCGACGACCCTCTTCGTCGATGCCGAAGGCATCATCGTGTACCGCCAGGCGGGTCCCCTGACCGCCGAGCAGCTCGAGACGCTCATACGCGAGGAACTGCTGTCGTGATCCGGCGCCGGCCGTGATCGAGCTGGTAGCTGTCAGCGCCTTGGCGTTCGTGGCGGGGCTCGTGTCGTTCACCGCACCGTGCACGCTGCCGCTGCTGCCTGGCTACGTGTCGTACGTGTCAGGGCTCGAGGACCCCGCCGAGGGAGGTGGCCGACGCGCCGTGTGGCTGGGCGCGGGTCTGTTCTCGGTCGGGTTCGTCGTCACGTTCACGGCGATGGGTGCCACCGCGTCAGCCTTGGGCTGGTTCTTGGCGTCGCGTGCCGACGTGCTGGACATCGCGGCTGGCGCCCTCATCGTCGTGATGGGGCTCGTCCTGCTCGGCGTCGTCCGGATCCGGTGGTTCCGGCGTGAGCGGCGCGCGGACCTCGGCAGCATGGCGCGGGGGCCAGGTGGAGCCATGCCGCTGGGCGTGGCGTTCGCCATCGGTTGGACGCCGTGCATCGGACCGGTGCTGGCAGGCATCCTCGCGACTGCCGCCACGGAAGCCTCGATCAGTCGCGGGGCGGCGCTGCTGTTCGTCTACGGGCTGGGACTCGCGGTGCCGTTCCTGTGGCTCGCCCACGCCGTCAGCCATGGGCGCGGCAAGCTCTCGTGGGTGCGTCGTCACGCGCCACGGCTCGAGAAGGTCGGCGGCGCGCTGCTCGTCGTCATGGGGATCGCCGTGGCCACCGGGGGTTGGACCGTCCTCATGTCGCGCATGCTGGCGTGGTACGCGCGCATCGGATGGCCACCCATCTGACGGCGCCTCGTCCGTCCCTCGGACCGCGATCAGGGGCGAGCTTCGGTGGCGGCCCGGGCATCCGCCAGCGACTGCTCGATCGGCTCGCGGTAGGGGCCGAGATCCTCGCGCTCGAGCAGCGCTTCCAGGAGTGCGGTCGCTTCGGCGACCTCCCCCTGGCCGTACAAGCGGATGTTGGCCAGGAACCACGTCGCTTCCGGGTCGCCGGGCGCCAGCCGGAGGCTCCGCTCGAGCAGCTGGATGCCGAGCGCTGTCTCGCCGTCGCTGGCGACGATCCAACCGAGGCGCGAGAGCGCCTCGCTGTCGGGGCCCCGACCGAGCACGGCCATGTAGTGGTCGAACGCCGCACGGAACTCGCCAGCGTCGAAGTACCGGTGTGCCAGAGCGAGCCGCATCGGGACGATGTCGGGGTTCTGCGCGACGACGGCCTCCATCTCCTCCGTCGTCACCTCGGCCAGGTTCCGGCCTTCGGGTGCCCCTGCGGTGACCTCGTTCCCGGTGACGTAGCCACCCTCGGGACGATCGAGCACGAAGCTCGGCAGTGCGAGGACCGCGCCCCCGACGACCGCGACGGCCAACACGCTCGCGGCCACGAGCAGTCCACGGCCGGTGCGGCCGTCACCTTCCGTCCCCGGCGTGGGGGATGGACCGGCACGCTCGAGTGCACGCAGAGCAGCCGCAGCGTCCGCCTCGTATCGACGGCGGAGATCCGCTGCCGTCGCGGCGTCGATCTCGCCGTCGGCGACCTGGTCGTCGAGTTCGGCGAGGTCACGGACGGCCTGATCGCGCTGCTCGCGGAGTTCGGCGTGGCGGCTCACGCGGTGTCCTCCCCGGCGCGGGCCCGGGCGATCTCGGTGGCGATCATCAGCCGGTCGGACTCACTCAGGTCCGACCAGGGAGCGGCGCTGCGCCGACGGGAGACCACGATCGCGAGTCCGCCTGCCGCGGCGGCGAGCGGGAGCAGCCAGAGGAGCACCGTGTCGCCCGCGAGCGGCGGGTCGAGGAGCACCCACCGGCCGTACCGGGCGACGTAGTGGTCGAGGATCTCCGCGTCGGTCCGACCGGCGGCGACCATCTCGGCGACCTGGTCGCGGATCTGGGTGGCCGTCTCCGACGGCGAGTCGGCGACCGACTCGCCCTGGCAGACGGGGCAGCGCAGGCGGTGGCTCAGCGCGTCGACGCGATCGACGGGTCGTGGCGCTGCGGTGAGCACCCCGCCGACGATGACCGCGGTGAGGGCGAGCGCTGCGAGCGGGTACGCCCATCGGCGGAGCTTCTCACGCATCGACCAGCACCTCCTCGTCCGGTCGTTCGCTCGGTGTGATGGCGGAGATGCGACGCCCGGGTCGGCGCGGACCACGGCTGAGCGACCATGCGCCGCCTGCGACGACGACCGCGCAACCGAACCACAGGAGCCACATGAAGGGGTACCGGTACACCTCGAGCGAGACGCGGTCCGGGTCGAGACGTCGGAGCGCCAGGTACAGGTCCTCCGAGAGGGTCGTCCGCACCGACGGTGTCGCGACCGGCTGGCTGCTGTTGCGGTAGAGGTTGAGCGACGGCTCGAGCGTCTCGATCTCACGCCCGTCGCGGAGGACGGTGACCTGCGCCGCACGCACGATCCGCCGCTCCTCCTCCCGCTCCACCATGCCGTCGTACCGCAGCACGTACGGCGGGAAGCTCGTCGATCCCCCGAGCTCGAGGGTCGTCGTCGTCTCCTGCCCGAGGCCAGCGGTCACCGCGATCGCCACCGCCGTGACCGCGAGCCCCAGGTGGGACAGCTGGCCACCCCACCAGCCGCGGTTGCGGTGCACCAGGCGGAGGAACGCACGGGGCCGTGGCGCGCTGAGGTCCTCCGTCGCGCGCAGCGCGTCGGCCAGGATGGCCCCGACGACGACGGTGCCCAGGACGACCGCCAGGATGACGCTCGGGACGACGACCCCAGCCACGACGACGGCGGCGCCGGCCGCGAGACCGGCGAGCACCGGCAGCTCGAGACGCTGCCACAGGAGTCCAGGCCGCGCCGCCCGGTAGGGGAGGAGCGGACCCGCCGCGACCGCGGCCAGCAACGCCATGCCGATCGGCGTGGCGAAGCGGTCGAAGAACGGCCGGCCCACCGACGTCTGCTCGGTGGTGAGCGCCTCGAGGACGATCGGGTAGGTCGTCCCGAGCAGCACCACGAACGCGAACACCGTCAGGAGGAGGTTGTTGACCAGGAACGCGCCCTCGCGGCTGACGAGGCGGTCGATGCGGGGGGCGCGCGTGACGACGTGCGCGCGGGCGGCGAAGAGCCCGAGGCTCCCGACGAGCACCACAACGAGGAACCCGAGCAGCGCCGGCCCGACATCGGACTGGGTGAAGCTGTGCACCGATGCGACGACGCCCGAGCGCGTCAGGAACGTCCCGAGGATCGTGAGGGCGAACGTCGCGATCACGAGCGTGACGTTCCAGGCGCGCAGCACGCCGCGGCGCGCCTGGGCGATCGCCGAGTGGAGGAAAGCGGTGGCGGTGAGCCACGGGAGGAAGGACGCGTTCTCCACGGGGTCCCAGGCCCAGAACCCGCCCCAGCCGAGGACCTCGTACGACCACAGACCCCCTACGGCGATGCCGGCGGTCAGCGACGTCCACGCGATCAGCGTCCAGCGGCGGGTCCGGTCCAGCCAGTCCGTCCGTGCATCTCCGGTGGCGAGGGCGGCGATCGCGAAGGCGAACGGAACCGTGAGACCGACGTAGCCGAGGTAGAGCAGCGGTGGGTGGATCGCCATCAGGAGGTGGTTCTGCAGCAGCGGGTTCGGGCCTGGCCCGTCGGTGGGCACCGGCGCCACGGCGCCGAACGGGTTCGCCACGCTCGCCACGAGGACCGTGAAGAAGACGGCGACCACGCCCAGCACCGCGAGCGCCGCGTAGCCGAGTCGATCGTCGTCGCCGACGGTGCGCGCGACCGCGGCGGTGAACCCAGCCAACACCAGGACCCACAGGAGGATGCTGCCCTCGAGCGCCGCCCAGGCGGTGGCGACGTCGAACGGGAAGGGTGTGGCTCGCGAGTGGTGCTCCGCGACGTAGCGGACCGAGAAGTCGTCCGTGAGCAGCGCGACGACCATGGCGAGCATCGCTACACCCGCACCGAACACCATCGCCACCGCGGACGTCCGTGCCCAGCGACGGGCGCGAGCGCTGCCGGTGGCGGCGAGCGTGCCGCTGAGGGCGAGCGCGACGGCACCCGTCGCGGCCGTCAGGGAGCCCGCGTACCCGACGAGGGCGTTCACGCCGGCTCCTCGGGCAGGTCCTCCGGCGGGTAGTACTCCTCGTCGTGCTTGATCAGCATGGTGTCCGAGGTGAAGGTGGATCCTCGCCATGACCCCTCGAGCACGACCTCGATCCCCTCCTGGAAGAGCTGGGGGGGTGCTCCGGCGTGGAGGACGTCCACGGTGGTGGCCTCGTCCGTCACCGAGAACCGGACGGCGTCCGCCGACCCGGTGACGCTGCCCGGTGTGACGAAGCCGGCGAGCCGGAACCGGCGCTCGTCGGCGAAGTCGGCCTGCTGCGCGACCGCCTCGGTCGGGGTGAGGTAGTAGACGAGGCTGCCGTTCAGACCGCCGAACGACAGCGTGCCGGCCAGGACCGCCGCGATCCCGACGCCCGGGACGACGAGCGACCGCAGCCTCATCGATCGCTCCCTGCGCGTCGGTGCGCACGGTCGCGGCGGATCTCGAGCGCGAGCACGTACCCGCCGAGCGCGCCGTAGACGAGCACGAACCCTGTGGAGACCCAGAGCAGATCAGACATCGAGCACCTCGACGTGGGTGGGGGCGGTGACGGCGTCGCCGGCGAGGGGCGAGTCGTCGGACAGGAGCGCATCCTCTGCGGCAGCTTCAGCCCGGGCGATGTCGACGCGCCGACGGACGAGCGCCGCGTACGTCGCGGTGAACGCGACGACGTTGAGCAGCAGGACGCCGAGCATCGCCGTGTCCATCGACGGCTGGCCGGGCTTGAGGACGGTCGGTGGCTGATGCAGCGTCCGCCACCACACGACGGACATGTGGACGATGGGGATCTGGACGAACGCGATGATCCCGAGGATGGCCGAACGGCGAGCCCGGACGTCCGGATCGACGATGCCGCGTCGGACGCCGAGGTAGGCCAGGTACACGAGGAAGAGGAGCGCAGTGGTGACGAGGCGTGGGTCCCACGTCCACCACACACCCCACACAGGCTTGCCCCAGAGCGACCCCGTTGCCAGCGTCAGGGCCGTGAAGAACACACCGACCTCGACCGACGACACCGCGAGGTCATCCCAGCGGTCGCGGCGGGTGCGGAGCCGCGCGACCGACGCGACGAGGGTGACGGCGAACGACAGGTACGCCAGCCACGCGGACGGGACGTGGACGTACATCAGCCGCTGGAGGTCACCCTGCAAACGATCGGTGGGGGCCAGCAGTGCGCCGGCGAAACCGGTGAGCAGGAGTGACGCCGCGGCTACGTCGATCAGTGGACGCCGGTTCGAGGTGGTCATACAGCACCTTCCTGGAGTGTCCGAGCGGCGAGCAGGCCGGCGAGGACGATCGTCACATCGGCGAGCGCGGCGAGCAGCAGCCATGGCCAGGGGGACGCCGCGTAGACGGCGCCTTCCTGCACCTGCACAGCGGCGAGGATCAACGGCAGCGTGAGCGGCGTCACGATCAGCGGGACGAGGGAGCTCCGGGTCCGTGTGCTGGCCGTCAGGTCGGCCGCCAGCGTCCCCAGTGCTCCGAGCCCGACAGCGACGAGCACGGCCGCCACCGCCTGGGCAGCGAGTCCCGTCAGTGGAGGGTCGTAGATCACGACCGTGACCGGCACGAGCACGGCGATGACGCCCAGCAGGAGGACCGTCGACGAGGCCGCGCGGGCCACCCACTGGATGACCGGGTCGACGCCGAGGAGGGTCAGCACCTCCTGTCGCGTCGGCTCTCCGCTGACCGTCCGCCGCAGCGTCACGAAGGAGCCGAACAACAGCACGATCGTCCACAGCATCCCCGGGCCGACACGGCGGAGCAGCGGCGTGTCAGCGCCGATGGCGATGGCAGCGACGAGCAGCCCGCTCGCCGCGAACGGGATGGTCGTCATCACGACCTCCCCGGCGCGGAGCTCGGCACGCAGCTCCGCTCGGATGAGCGGTCGGAGCAGCGACCCGTTCACCCGCGTGCCTCCGCGGTCAGGCGCCCACCTTGCAGCGTCAGGACACGGTCGAGGTGACCGTTCGCGCCCTCGACGTCGTGCGTCACGACGACGACCGCGCCGCCACGGGCTGTGACCCGGTCGGCGATCCCGGCCACCAACGGACGGGAGGCGACGTCCAGGGACGCGTGGGGCTCGTCGAGCAGCAGCAGCTGCGGGCGGCACAGCAGCGCCCGCGCCAGGCCCGATCGTCGTCGCATCCCTTCGGAGCAGGCGCCCGCGGGCCGGTCGGCGGCCGCCGCGAGGCCGACGTCGGCGAGGGCACAGCGCGCGGAACTGGAAGACTCCCCGGAGAGTGCAGCGACGAGCTCCAGGTTCTCGGCCAGCGTCAGGTCCGGATGGAGACCTGGGTCGTGGCCGACGAGGACGATCCGTCGGCGGACCTCCGGCGTCGAGACGTGCGGCCAGGAGCGGCCGAGGATCTCGAGCGAGCCAGCGGCGGGCCGCCGAAGGGTCGCCAGGACGCGCAGCAGGGTGGACTTGCCCGAGCCGTTCGGTCCGGTGACGCCGACGACCTCGCCGGGGGCGACGGTGAAGTCCAGCCCCGCCAGTACCCGCGTGCGCCCGATGCGCACGTCGACGGACCGGGCGACAGCGACGTGCGACCGGGGTGGCGCGTCGGTCGACGACGCCGACGACGACGGGTGCGGGGTGAGAGGCACTGCAGGGGAGGGAGCCACGGATTCCTGGCCGATACGAGGCATGGGACGTACTACGGCGGTATCGTACATGGAGGGTGACGGCCGCGAGGAAGCGGTACCTTCGGCACGGACGGGAGCGGAGATGGCCAAGTTGAAGAGACGTGACAAGCGAGGGCAGACGGCCGCGGGGCTCGTCGGCTCGCTCGAGTACGCCGCCCTGTGCGCCCTCTGGGAGCAGGCGCCGGCGAACGTGAACGCGGTGCTGGACCGCATCAACCATGGCCGGAAGCGTGAGGACCGCCTCGCGTACACGACCGTCATGACGGTGCTCGCGCGTCTGTACGAGAAGGGCATCCTCGACCGGGTCAAGGCCGGCCGTGGCTACGACTACACGCCGCGCTTCGACGAGGCAGCGCTGATCCGGCACCTCGGCCAGCAGGAGGTCACCGGCCTCGTCGACCGCTACGGCGCGGTCGCGCTCGCACACTTCGCTGCCGCACTCGAAGATGCCGACCCGGTGACCCGTCGGCGTATCGCCGAGGCGATGGCCGAGGCCGGCGATGCGTGACCGACGGGGTCTCCTGGTCGCCGCCGCGGTCGCCGCGGCGGCCTGTGGCGTCGGTGTCGTCGTTGCAGCACGTCCGTGGCTCGTCGTCGCCGTCGTCTCCGCTCTCCTGGTGACGTTCGTCGTCGCCTTCGGCCGGCACGCTCTGGGGCATCGCCGGCTCGTTCGCGGCCTCCTCAGGCACAGTTCGCCGGCGACGCTCGCTGGCGTCCGCGTCCGCCTGACCCCGCTCCGGCGGTCGGTCTTCGTCGCCGGGCTCGCCCGGCCGACGATCTTCTGCGACGACGTCCTCGCCGACGACCTGTCGCCATCGGAGCGACGGGCGGTCGCGCTCCACGAGCGCGCACACCAGTTGTCGCGTGACCCGTTCAAGATGGCCGCGGTCGCCGCGGTCGCTCCGATCGTCGCGCGGGTCCCGAGCGGCCGCCGATGGCTCGAGATGGTCGCTGCCCGGCGCGAGATCGCCGCCGACCGGTACGTGCTGCGGGAGGGCGTTCCTCTCTCCGCCATCGCGTCGGCACTCACGAAGGTGTCACCGGTCGGGCTGTCGCACGTCGCCGGCTTCTCTCCGGCGGCGGATCTCCGGCTGCGTGCCCTGCTCGGCGACGACGTCGACACGCGGCGACGCATGTCGTGGCGGTGGGCGACGGTCGGGGTGCTGGTTGCTATCGGCGCCTGTGCGGCGCTGCTCGGTCACCTGCCGCCGGTGGTCGGCGCGGTCTGCTGCGCAGGCTGACGAACGTCGGTCGTCACGGTCGGTCGCGATCCTGGCCGCGCACCGGTGGCGGGATCGGACGGGGTGGCGAGGTCGACCGGCTGCGGCTCGTAACCCGCGCGGTTCACACTGGTGGGGGTGCGCCCGGCGAGGATCGCATCGATCGTGTCGGACAGCAGCGCGAGATCGG
>JAHWKB010000103.1 GCA_019348115.1 Actinomycetota bacterium
CGACGTCACCCATGCGCTGGTTCATCTGCGCCATCTGGAGCTCGTACTCGAAGTCGGAGACCGCCCGCAGGCCCTTGCAGATGATGCGCACGTCACGCGCGCGGCAGAAGTCGACGAGCAGCCCCTCGAAGGTGTCGATCGTGACGTTGTCCAGGTCCGCGGTCGCGCGACGGACGAGGTCGACCCGCTCCTCGGTCGAGAACAGCGGGTCCTTCCCCGGGTTGGTCAGGACGGCCACGATGACCTGGTCGAACCGGGTGGCGGCCCGGCCGATGATGTCGAGGTGCCCCATCGTCACGGGATCGAAGCTGCCGGGGATGACGGCGGACACGCTCACGGGGCCTCCTCCGGCTCGGACGCCGCGGCCACGCGGCCGACGTGGATGACGGTGTCACCGTAGCGGCGCTGCCGTTCCTCACCGATGCGCGCCGGCCAGCGCGGGGCGCCGGAGCGGCGGTCCCGCTCGACGGTCACCACGGCGCCCTCGGCGAGGTGCGGGGCGAGCGAGTCGAGCACCGCCGCGAGCTCCTCGTCCGCCATGCCGTACGGCGGGTCGAGGAGCGCGACGTCGAACGGCGCGCCCGGCGGGGAGCCCAGCGCCGCCTGCACCTCCGCCGTGACGACGGTCGCGCGCCCGCCGACGTCACAGGTCTCGACGTTCTCCTCGAGGATGCGCGCCGTGCGGTCGTGGCGCTCGACGAACGTGACCGTCGCCGCGCCGCGGGACAGCGCCTCGATGCCGAGCGAGCCGGAGCCGGCGAACAGGTCGAGCACCGACGCGCCGGGGAGCTCGGGCTGCAGGCTCGAGAAGAGCGCCTCCTTGACCCGGTCGCTCGTCGGCCGGGTCCGGTCCCCCGGCGGCACCTTCAGCCGGCGGCCCTTGGCCGTCCCCGCGATGACCCGCACCTCAGACGTCGACGGTCGTGGCGAGGCGGTCGAGGAGGAAGGCGTACACGAGCGCCTCGTCCTTCCACGCGTCGTAGCGCCCGGACGGGCCGCCGTGCCCGGCGCCCATCTCCATCTTCAGGAGGAGGGGGTTGGCGTCGGTCTTGACCGTCCGCAGCCTCGCCACCCACTTGGCCGGCTCCCAGTACCCCACGCGGGGGTCGTTCAGGCCACCGGTCACGAGCATGGCCGGGTAGTCCTGCGCGCGGACGTTGTCGTAGGGCGAGTACGAGCGGATGTACTCGAAGTAGGTCCGGTCCTTGGGGTCGCCCCACTCCTCGTACTCGACGACCGTGAGCGGGAGCGTCTCGTCCCACATCGTCGACACGACGTCGACGAACGGCACCTCGGCGACGGCCGCCCCGAACAGCTCGGGGCGCTCGTTCACGACCGCCCCGACCATGAGTCCGCCGGCCGAGCCGCCGCGGAGGCCGAGCCGGTCGGGGCGGGTCCAGCCGGCCTCGACGAGGTGCTCGGCGCACGCGATCACGTCGGTGAAGGTGTTGCGCTTGGCGAGGTACTTGCCGTCCTCGTACCAGCGCCGGCCGAGTTCTCCCCCGCCGCGCGGGTGGGCGATCGCGAACACGAACCCCCGGTCGAGGAGGGACAGCCGGAGGGAGCTGAAGCCCGGGTCGATCGAGATCTCGTAGGAGCCGTAGGCGTAGAGCACGGTCGGGTTCGTGCCGTCGCGCTCGATGCCGCGACGGTGCACGATCGAGATGGGCACGCGGGTCCCGTCGGGGGACGTCGCCCACTCACGGCAGGTCTCGTAGGCGTCGAGGTCGACGTCGCCGAGCACCTCCTGCTGCTTGACGAGGGTGCGCTCGCGGGTGCGCACGTCGTAGTCGTAGGTGCTGCGCGGCGTGACCATCGACGTGTAGCCGTAGCGCAGGGTCGAGGTGTCGTACTCGGCGTTGGGTCCCGGCCCGGCGACGTAGACGTCCTCGGCCTGCTCGATCACGTGGTCGTCGCCGGTCTCGGGCACGAGCACGCGGATGCGCGTGAGCGCCTCCGCCCGCTCGTAGAGGACGACGTGGCCGGCGAAGCAGTCCACGCCCTCGAGGCGGATCCCGGGCCGGTGCGGCACGAGGTCCCGCCAGTGCTCGCGACCGGGCGAGTCGACGGGCGCGGTGACGAGCTTGAAGTCCTCGGCGCCGTCGGTGTTGGTGACGATGAGGAACGCATCGTCGCGGTGGGAGACGTCGTACTCGACGCCCTGCTCGCGGGCGGCCACGAGGCGCGGCTCCGAGCTCGGGGCGTCGGCGTCGAGCACGTGCGCCTCGGACGTGACCTTGCTGCCGGCCTCGATCACGATGAACCGGCGCGACCGGGTGCGGCCACAGCCGAGCCAGAACCGCTCGTCGTCCTCCTGGTGGACCAGCACGTCGTCGGTGGGGTCGGTGCCGAGGCGGTGGCGCCACACCTGGTACGGGCGCTTGGCGGCGTCCATCCGGGTGTAGAGGATCGTGGCCGAGTCGTTGAACCAGGCGAGGGCGTACGACACGCCCTCGACCACGTCCTCGAGGTCCTCGCCGGTCGCGAGGTCGCGGAAGCGCAGGGTGAAGACCTCGGAGCCGTCGGTGTCCGTCGAGTAGGCCGCGATGCGATGGTCCGGGGTGATCGACAGCCCCCCGAGGGCGAAGTAGCCGTGGCCGTCGGCGAGGGCGTTCTCGTCGAGGACGACCTCCTCCTCGGTGTCGAGGCCCCCGCGCTTGCGGCAGTGGATGCCGTACTGCTGCCCCTCGACGGTGCGGTGGTAGTAGAGCCAGCCGTCCTTCGGCACCGGCGCCGACTCGTCGGTCTGCTTGATGCGGCTCTTGATCTCCTCGAACAGGTCGTCGCGCAGGTCGGCGACGTGGGCGAGCATCGCCTCGGTGTAGGCGTTCTCGGCCCGGAGGTGGGCCAGGACGTCCCCGGCCTCACGCTCGTCGTCGCGCAGCCACGCGTAGTCGTCGACGACGGTCGTGCCGTGTCGCTCGAGCTCGACGGGGCGGCGCTCGGCCACGGGCGGGGTGGGCTGGTCGGTCACGGTGGGCGTCCTCGGGGGTCCGCACGTCCTGCTTGGATGACGGTCCGCGCGAGCGTAGGAGCACACCGGTGACCGAGACGACGGGGCAGCGCCGCGGCCGGTACCTGCTCGCCGGCGGGCTCGCCGCCATGACCGTGCTCCACCTCGTCCAGCCCCGCCCCTTCGAGGCGATGATCCCCGACTGGGTCCCCGGCGACCCGACGGCGTGGAACCTCGCGGCGACGGCGGCGGAGGGCACGAGCGCCCTGCTGCTCGCACGCGCCGACACCGCGCGCCTCGGTGGCCTCGCGGCCTTCGCCACCTTCCTCGGCGTGTGGGTCGCGAACATCGATGCCGCCGTCCAAGGCGGCTACCGCGGCGTGCCCGGCTGGCTCGGGTCGGCCGAGGCCGCGTGGCTCCGGGTCCCTCTGCAGCTGCCGCTCCTGTGGTGGTCCGCCCGCATCGCGCGGCGTCACGCCGACTGAGGCCGCTCGCGCCCCGTCAGACGGGCGAGGGTGCGCACGACCGGCGTGGCGACCTGGTTGGCCCAGCCGAGGGCGCGCATCTCGAGAGGGTGGACGACCTCCCGACGGGGGCGCGCGATGGTGTCGCGGATCACCTCGGCGCACTCCTCGGGCGTGAGCGTGCGCAGGAGCTTCGAGCCGACGGTGGGGATGTGCTCGTGCGAGCCGGGGTTGGCCTCGAAGTACTCCGAGCTCACCTCGCTGAAGAGGACGTGGCACGAGTGCACACCGGTGCCGGCGAGGTCCTGGCACAGCGCCTCGTGCATCCCCCGCAGGGCCCAGCGCGACGCCGTGTAGGCGACCGCGGACGGCCACGGGGCGAGCGACGCCGGCGACCCGACGTGCACGATCACGCCCCGACCGGCGTCGAGCATCGGGCGCATGAAGGCGTGCGTGGTGTTGTACGCGGCACCGAACGGCGCGCCCATCATCCGCTGCATGTCCGCGGGGGGTGTGTCCTCGATGTAGCGCCACTCCCCCGCGCCGGCCGAGTTGACGATCGCGTGCGGGGTCCCGAGGTCGTGCAGCACGCGCTCGGCCATCGCGAGGACGGCGTCGCCGTCGCTGGCGTCGAGCGCCTCGACGTGCGCGGTGCCGCCGGCCGCGGCGATGCCAGCGGCGTGCTCCTCGAGCCGCTCGCGGCGACGCGCGACGAGCACCACCGCACGACCGTCGGCCGCCAGGAGGCGGGCGGTCGCAGCCCCGATCCCGCTCGACGCTCCGGTCACGATCGCCAGCCCTCGCGCCACGTGCGTCCTCCCCGACCGTCCCGACGCGCCCCGTTCTAGCGGACGGCGCCGGGACGGCGGGTCGGTGTCAGCGCACCACGGGGACCCGGACGACCGCGTCCTGGAGCAGGAGCCCCCCGGGCGTCCGGCTGCCGTGCC
Source organism: Actinomycetota bacterium (assembly GCA_019348115.1). Taxonomy (GTDB): domain Bacteria; phylum Actinomycetota; class Nitriliruptoria; order Nitriliruptorales; family Nitriliruptoraceae; genus JAHWJY01. Next base: position 4,365 of record JAHWKB010000103.1, read on the forward strand.
CCGCGAACATGTCCGAGACGGGGCTGACCGTGAGGAAGAGCGACTGCCCCTCCGGGATCTCGACGGTGATCGAGGGCAGCTCGATCGTCCGCCGGCTGCCGAGGTTCAGGCTCCGCTCGCGGTGCGGCAGGACGTTGTTCTGCACCACCCTGGCGTCGGCGGGGCTGGTCCCGACGCTCAGAGCGAAGAACGCGCGGCTGTCGAGACCCAGTGCGGTGACGGTCGCGTCGAGGGACGGCGTGCCGGCGACGGTCATCGGCCCCTCGGCGAGCTCGATGGCCTGCGGCGCGCCGGCCGTCGTGGGCGTGGTGAAGGTGCCGGCCGCGAAGGATTCGGTCGGGTCGACGGTGTCCACGGTGACGCAGGCGCTCCCATCGGCGGTCGTCAGGTGGTACTGGCCGCGTCCGGTGATCTCCCGCGGGGCGCCCTGGAGGTGCTCGGCGAGGAACTGCCGCGCGAGGTCGTCGAAGTCCGTCACGTCCTCGCCGGCCAGGCTGGCGGAGCAGGCGTCGCTGCCGCTGGACCTGCCCGGCGGAAGCACGTTCGGCAGCGCGTGGCCGCCGTTGTAGGCGACGAGCAGGCTCTCGCGCCGGGCCTTGTCGGTGAGCGCCTGGTCGAAGTTCTTCAGCGCCTGGTCGAGCGGGAACAGGTTGTCGCTCGTGCCCTGCCCGAACAGCACGGGGATGTCGAGCTGGCGACCCTCGGCGACGTGGAAGGCCGGGCCGTTGTCGCGGAAGAACTCGTCCATCGTGGCCGGCCAGTTCCCGGTGGCCGAGCCCTCGGCGAAGCCGGCGTGGACGGCCGACGTGTGCTGGTCGAGGCCGGCGGCGTAGAGCGCCGCGACCCAGGTGGTCCGCACGACCTCCTGCGGGGCGAGGCTCTCGTTCAGGGAGAACCAGGTGATCTCCGGCACGAGGGCGTCCAAGCGGGTGCGGCCCGTCTTCATGATCTCCGTGAAGGCTCCCACGAACTGGTAGCCCCCGCCGTAGGACCCGCCGATGGCACCGAGGACGGGGTCGTCCTTGCCGTTCTGCTTGACCCAGTCGAGCGACGCGACGTGATCGATGACCCGGATGACGTCCTCGCCCTCGAACGCGGGATCCTCGACGTGGGCCTTGCCCCCGCTCTCGCCGTGGCCGCGCTGGTCGATGCTCGTGATGCCGAAGCCCGCGTCGAGGTACGCCCGGAAGTCCGAGCTGATCGTGCTCGTCCGGCTGCCGCTCCAGCCGTGGCTGTGCAGCACCATCGGGACCTTGGCGTCCTTCGACGCACCGGCCGGGCGGAACACCGTCACGCAGATGTCGGTCGGCCCGGCCGCGAGCCGGTCGGTCTCCGGCACGCTCGCGACGCAGACGTCCTCCGCCTGGTGCTCGGTGGGTGCGTCGGCCGCCCCGTCGGCGGGGGCCATCGCGACGGCCAGCATCGCGGCGCCGGCGGTGAGGGCGGTCGCGCGCCGCGCGCGGCGGGTCGCCGGCGTGCGTTCGCGTCGGAGGCTGGAGAGGCGCATCGGGGGGCTCCGGAGGTCGGGGCATCGGGGCGAGGCACGGCGACAGCACGCCGCCTCGGGCCTCTTCGACGCCCGGCCGCGGGACACCTCCCCCGGGTGTCACGGCCTATCGGTCAGCCGGTCTCGAGGGCGGCGAAGTCGTCGAGCCCCCCCTCGTAGCGGCGCAGCACCTCGGCCCGCAGGGAGGCGTTCACCGGCGACGTGAGGTGCGGGTCCGCAGCGACCACCTCCCGGGCGAGGTCGCGGGTCGCCACGATGATCGCGTGGTCACGCTGGAGGCGCGCCAGCTTGAGATCGGGCAACCCCGACTGCTTCGCGCCGAAGAGCTGGCCCTCGCCGCGGATCTCGAGGTCCTTCTCCGCCAGCTCGAAGCCGTCGGTGGTCGCGGCGACGGCGGCGAGGCGCTCGCTGGCGTCCTCGGTGAGCTCGTCGGTGTTCCAGCCGGCGAAGAGCACGCAGTAGCTCTTGTCCGCGCCGCGGCCGACGCGCCCACGCAGCTGGTGGAGCTGGCTGATGCCGAAGCGCTCGGCGTCCTCGATCACCATCACGGTGGCGTTCGAGACGTCGACGCCGACCTCGATGACGGTCGTGGCCACGAGCACCTGCGCCTCGCCGCGCCGGAAGCGCTGCATCGCGGCGTCCTTCTCGTCGGAGCGCATCTGGCCGTGCACGAGCTCGACGGTGAGGTCGGGGAACACCTCCTCCGCGAGGTGACGGTGCATCGCGGTCGCGGACGTCGCCGCCAGGGCGTCGGAGTCCTCGACGAGCGGGCACACGACGTAGGTCTGGAAGCCGTCCGCCGCCTGGTCGCGGACGAACCCGTACAGCTTCTCGCGACGGGCCGGCTCGGCGGGGGTGATGAGCTGCGTGACGATGGGCTTGCGGCCCGGCGGGAGCTCGTCGAGCACGGTCACGTCGAGGTCGCCGTAGAGGGTCAGCGCGAGGGACCGCGGGATCGGCGTCGCCGTCATGACCAGCACGTCGGGGAGCCGCTCGCGCTGGTCGAACAGGTCCACCCCGCCGGCGCTCCCCTTCTCCTTGAGCGCGACCCGCTGCGACACGCCGAAGCGGTGCTGCTCGTCGATCACGACCACGCCGAGGTCGGCGAACCGCACGCCCTCCTCGAGGAGCGCGTGGGTGCCGACGACCAGGTCGATCCCGCCGGCGAGGAGCTCGCCGAGGAGCCGGCGCTTGTTCGTGGTCGTGGTCGAGGACGTGAGGAGCTCGACCCGGAGCCCGTCCAGCACGTTCACGCCGAGTGGGGCGAGCTGCTCGGTGAGCGTGCGGAAGTGCTGCTCCGCGAGCACCTCGGTCGGGACCATCAGGGCGGCCTGCCGTCCGTTGTCGACCGCGCACAACATGGTCCAGATCGCGACGAGCGTCTTGCCGGCGCCGACGTCGCCCTGGAGGAGTCGGTGCATCGGCCGGTCGCTCGACAGGTCGCCGGCGATCTCCTCGAACGAGCGCGACTGCGCGCCGGTCGGGGCGAACGGCAGCGAGGCGAGGAACGCGTCGGCGCGGCCGGCGGTCGCCGGTGTGTTGGCCTTGCCGGCGAGCTCGGACTCGAGCTTCGCCCGGCGCCACTGCAGCCCCAGTTGGAGGGTGAACAGCTCGTCGAAGACCAGCCGGCGGCGTGCCGCGGCGGCGGTCTCGCGGTCGGGCGGGAGGTGGATGCCGCGCATCGCGTCGTCGAGGGTGACGAGGTCCTGCTCGTCGAGGAGCCGCTCGGGGAGGTGGTCCACGAACGGTGGCAGCTGCTCGAGCGCCGCCTCGATCCACTGGGCGAGCCGCCAGTCGGGGGTCGCCTCGGTGGCGGGGTAGACCGGCAGGAGCCGCTGGTGCTCGATGCCGTCGAGGTCACGTCCGCCGAGGACCTGGACCTCCGGGGTGGTGAGCTTGAGGTCGCCCCGGAAGGTCTCGATCTTGCCGCTGAACGCCGCCGTCACCCCGGCCGGGAGCTTGCGCTGCTGCCACGGCTGGTTGAAGAACGTGACCGTGAACGTGCCACCGCCGGCGCCGCGGACCTTCGCCTCGCTGATCGTGAGCGCACGCCCGCGACCGCGTCCCGAGGTCCGGCGCTGCGACCAGTCGACGACGGTGCCGATGAGCGTCGCCGGCTCGCCGACCGTGACGTCACGGACGTCCATGACCTCGCCCATGTCGCGGTAGCGGCGCGGGTAGTGCTCGACGAGGTGGCCGACGGTCGTGATGCCGAACTGCTTCCTGAGGGCCGCACGCGCCTTCGTGCCGATGCCCTCGATCGCCTCGACCGGGTCCGTCAGCTGCAGCACGCTCACTCCAC
>JAHWKB010000104.1 GCA_019348115.1 Actinomycetota bacterium
CTTCCTCGTCGAGGCGCTGTCGATCTCGCTGCGACGGAGGCTCAGCTGATGGCCGCCTCGGATCCGCCGCGCGGCACGACCCGGCGCCCTGACGCACCCGTCCCCTGGGCCCGCCGGAGCCTGCTCCTCGCCCTCGTCGTGCTCTTCGGGTGGGCGGTCGTCTCCTCCGGGATCCCGGTCGAGCGGATCCTGCGCGCACCCGAGGGCATCTGGCGCATCGCCCGGCTGATGGTGCCGCCGGACTGGGCGTACATCGGCCGCGCCCTCGAGGGCATGGTCGAGTCGGTCCACATCGCGTGGTTCGGCACCGTCATCGGGGCGACCCTGTCGCTCCCGCTCGCGCTCCTCGCGGCGAAGAACGTGACGGGGCAGGCGACATCGACGGCCGCCCGACAGGTCCTCAACGGCTTCCGTGCCGTGCCCGAGCTGGTGCTGGCGGTCGTGTTCGTCGCGATGATCGGGCTCGGCGCGGTCCCCGGCGCGCTGGCGATCGGCATCCACTCCATCGGCACGCTGGGCAAGCTCGCCTCCGAGGCGATCGAGAGCATCGACCGCGGCCCGCTCGAGGCGGCCGACGCGGTCGGGGCGTCGTGGCTGCAGAAGATGCGGTGGGGCGTGCTGCCGCAGGCCCTCCCCGAGATCGTCGCGTTCTGGCTCTACCGCTTCGAGATCAACATCCGCGCCTCGGCCATCCTCGGCGTGATCGGCGCCGGCGGGGTCGGTGCGGTCCTGTCGAACACGGTCAGCTACCGCCGGTGGGACAAGGCCGGCATGACCCTGATCGTCGTCGTCGTCGTCACGCTGCTCATCGACGCGATCTCCGGTCGCATCCGGCGCCGCATCATCAGCGGCGGCGACAAGCCCGCCGAGGTCGCCGAGGGCGACATGATCCTGCAGGCCGGCGCATGAACGACGGCAACGCCGGCGGGCTCCTGCAGCGGCGGACACGGGAACAGCGCGAGCGCGACGAGTTCGAGCGGCTCGCCCCGCTCGCGACCAAGGCGGCCGCGTCGCAGGGTCGCGAGCACGACGAGCCCGACGACCCCTTCCGCACCTGCTTCGAGCGCGACCGCGACCGCATCCTCCACTCCAAGGCGTTCCGGCGCCTGAAGCACAAGACCCAGGTGTTCCTCAACCCGGACGGCGACCACTTCGTCACACGGATGACGCACACGCTGCAGGTGGCGCAGGTCGGACGGTCGATCGCGGCGGCGCTGGGGCTGAACGAGCCGCTCACCGAGGCCATCTGCCTCGGTCACGACCTGGGGCACTCGCCGTTCGGGCACACGGGAGAGGAGGCGCTCTCCCCGTACTTCAGGCAGGTCGTGGGGTCGTCGTCGACGCTGCCCAACGCCGCGCCCGAGTGGCAGCACGCGATCCACGGCGTCCGCGTCGTGCGCCTGCTCGAACCGCTGAACCTCACGCTCGAGGTCCTCGACGGCATCGGCCAGTCGTCGTGGAAGAACGACCCGCCACCGGCGACGCCCGAGGGGTGGGTGTGCCGGTACGCCGACCGCATCGCCTACCTCGCGCACGACGTCGAGGACGCCATCCGCGCCGGCGTGCTGCTCCCCGACGGCGTCCCGGACCGCTTCGTCACCGCCTTCGGCGAGCCCGGTCGGGACTGGATCGCGTCGATGGTCACCGCGGTCATCGAGGCGTCGGTCGCCGCCGGCGAGGTGACCATGGACCCCGAGCGCTTCGCGGTGATGGACGAGCTGCGCGACTGGATGTTCGAGCACGTCTACCTGCGCGACGAGGCTCGGGCCCAGGCGGTGAACGCGATCCGCGTGATCCAGGATCTCGTGGAGTGGTTCCGCGACCATCCCGAGGACGTGCCCGAGGCGTACCGCCTGCCCGGCTCGGACGCGACCCAGGCGGCCATCGACCACGTCGCCGGCATGAGCGACAAGTACGCGATGCGGCTCCACGACGAGCTCTACCGACCCGCGGGTCTGTACTGATGTCGGCCGTGCACGTCCGCGCCGGCACCGAGGCGGACCTCCCCGCCGTCGCGGCGATCTACACGTACTACGTGCTCGAGACGACGATCACGTTCAACACCGAGGTCCGCACGCCCCGCGCGTGGGTGGACCGGTTCCGCGCCAACGTGGCCGAGGGTCCCTACGACCTCCTGGTCGCCGAGCTCCACGGGCGGGTCGCCGGCTACGTGGAGACGAGCCAGTTCCGACCCAAGCCCGCCTACGACACGTCCGTCGAGATCTCCGTCTACGTCGCCCCCGACGCCCAGGGCGCGGGGGTCGGCGGGGCGCTGTTCGCCGCGCTCTTCCCGCTCCTCGAGGAGCGCGACTTCCACCGCGCCTACTCGGTCATCGCCCTGCCGAACGAGTCGTCCGTACGGTTCCACGAGCGGTGGGGGTTCGTGCACCGTGGCACCCTGACCGAGGCCGGACGGAAGTTCGGTCAGTACCTCGACATCGCCTTCTACGAGCGGGCACTCCCCACACGATGAGCCAGCACGAGCCCCGGCCCGACCCGGACGAGCCGTCGATCACGGAGCGTGCGGGCGGTCCCGACGCGTTCGTCGAGCTCGTCGACCGGTTCTACGAGCGCGTCGAGCAGGACGCGGTGCTGCGGCCGATGTACCCCGAGGACCTCGAGCCGGGGAAGCGCCACCTCGCGCTGTTCTTCGCGCAGTACTGGGGTGGGGGACCGGTCTACTCCGAGGAGCGGGGCCATCCGCGCCTGCGGATGCGCCACGCCGGCTTCCCGATCGACCGCGACGCGGCGCTGCGGTGGGCGACGCACATGGCCGATGCCGTCCGGTCGATGCGGTTCCCGTCGGACGTCGAGCACGCCATCCTGCTCTACGTGTCGCGGTTCACCCCGTCGATGATCAACCGCGCCGACGACCTCCTCCCGCCCGACCCGGCGGAGGGGTAGTCCACCGCACGGTTCGCACGCGGCGGGGCGGGTCAGGCCCCGGCGCCGGCCGTACCATCGGCCGCAACGTCTCCGGTCTCTCCCCCTGAAGGTCCCCCTGTGAAGATCCTCGTCGCCGACGCCCTCGCCGACTCCGGTGTCGCCGCGCTGTCCCAGTCCCACGACGTCGACGTCAAGACGGGGCTGTCGAAGGACGAGCTCATCGCGGTCGCCCCGGCCTACGACGCGATCGTCGTCCGGTCGGCGACGACCATCGACGCCGACGTCATCGCCGCGGCGTCGAACCTCAAGGTCATCGCGCGCGCCGGCGTGGGCCTCGACAACGTCGACGTGGGTGCCGCCACCAAGGCCGGCGTCATCGTCTGCAACGCGCCGCAGTCCAACATCATCTCCGCCGCCGAGCACACCGTCGCGATGATCCTCGCGCTGGCGCGGAACATCCCCCAGGCCAACGAGGCGCTGAAGGCCGGCCGTTGGGAGCGGTCGAAGTGGAACGGCACCGAGCTCCACGGCAAGACCCTCGGCGTGCTCGGGCTCGGCCGCATCGGGGCGCTCGTCGCGCAGCGCGCGAACGCCTTCGGGATGAAGCTCGTCGCCTACGACCCGTTCGTCGCGCCCGACCGCGCGGGCCGCATGGGCGTGGAGCTCCGCGGCACCGTCGAGGAGGTCATGCGTGAGGCGGACATCCTCACCATCCACCTCCCGAAGACGGCCGAGACCGTCGGCCTCGTCGGCGCCGAGAGCCTGCGCTGGATGAAGCCGACCGCGCGCGTCGTCAACGTCGCGCGCGGCGGGATCGTCGACGAGGCCGCCCTCGCCGAGGCCATCGAGGAGGGCGTGATCGCCGGCGCCGCGCTCGACGTGTTCGAGGCGGAGCCGACGACCGAGTCGCCGCTGTTCGGGCTGGCGAACGTCATCGTCACGCCGCACCTCGGCGCGTCCACCGAGGAGGCCCAGGACAAGGCCGGCACCCAGGTCGCCGAGTCGGTGAACCTCGCGCTCGCCGGGGAGTTCGTGCCCGACGCGGTCAACGTCCAGGGCGGCGCCATCGACGACCTCGTCAAGCCCTTCCTCCCGCTCGGCGAGAAGCTGGGACGGCTGTACGCGACGCTCGCCGAGGGCGGCTTCTCGGGCGACGTCACGGTCGAGTTCCTGGGCGACATCGCCGAGGCCGACACCCGCGTGCTCGGGCTGTCGGTGCTCAAGGGGATGCTGTCGACCGTCGTCGCCGAGCCGGTGACGTTCGTCAACGCCCCGCTCCTCGCCGACGAGCGCGGCCTGTCGCTCCGCGAGGTCAGCGACGCCCACAGCGAGGACTACGTCTCGCTCGTCCGCGTGTCCGGCACCACGGCGGCCGGCTCGACGTTGCGCGTGGCCGGCACGACGTTCCAGCCCGGCGACCGCGAGCGCCTCGTCGAGGTGTGGAACACCCCGCTCGACGTCGAGCCGAGCGACCACATGGCGTTCTTCCGCTACGACGACCGGCCCGGTGTCATCGGCACCGTCGGCTCGGCGTTCGGCGAGGCCGGCGTGAACATCGCCGCGGCGCAGGTCGGCCGGCGCGAGGTCGGGGGCGAGGCGCTCATGGCGCTGTCGCTCGACGACGCGGTCCCCACGGACACCGTCGAGGGCATCGTCCAGCGCATCGGCGCCCACGAGGGCCGAGCGATCACCCTCAGCTAGGGCTCGGGCGCATCCGCCTCGTCTAGCGTCGCCGGCGAGGTCGGCGACGGGAGACGCGGTGCGGCAGGTCCTGCTCCAGGTCCGGGGCGGCACGGGCGAGGAGGCCGCCGCGCGGGCGTCCGAGTTCGGCGCCGCCACCCTGTCATGGTGGTCCGGCCGGGGCGGGGACGGCGCGGAGGTCGACCTCCTGTCCGTCGCCATCGAGAACGTGGAGCTCGACCCGCTCCTGCGCGCGCTCGAGGACTTCGGTCCCATCGAGGCGAGCGTCCCGGCCACCGGGGCCTTCGCGTTCGAGCCGCCGAAGGGCGAGCCGTCGAAGCAGCTGGTCGACGTGACGCCGCGGAGTCCGATCGAGATCTTCCTCGCGGGACAGCAGAGCGTCGGGTCCTGGACGGGGTTCGTGACCTACGCCGCGGTCGCCGGCGTGGTCGTGTGGATCGGTCTCGTGACGGGGACCGCCTACCTGCTCACCGCGGCGATGCTCCTCGCGCCCTTCGCCGGGCCCGCCATGAACACGGCGATCGCGGTCTCGAGCGGCGACGTGGCGCTCCTCCGTCGCGGTGTCCTGCGCTACCTCGCCGGCGTCGCGATCACCGCCGCCGTCTGCACCCTCCTCACCCTCGTCCTCGGCCAGCACCGCATCTCGGACCTCACAGCCGAGGTCCTGACCGTCTCCAACGTCGCGGTCCTCCTCCCGATCGCGGCGGGCATCGCCGGCGCCAACCACCTCGTGCAGTCCGAGCACTCGAGCCTCGTCTCCGGTGCGGCGGTCGGGATGCTCGTCGCGGCGTCGCTCGCTCCGCCGGCCGGCGGGCTCGGGATCGCGGTCGCCCTGGGGCGCTGGGACCTCGTCGGGCCGGCGACGTTCCAGGTGGCGCTGCAGCTCGCCGGCATCACGCTCACGGCGGCGGCGGTGTTCCGCCTGTACGGCCTGACGCCGGGGCGTGGACGGTTCGAGCACGGCAGGCGCGGTCTGCTGCCGGTGGCACTGACCGGCCTCTCGCTCGTCATCGGCGCCCTGCTGGCCGTCCAGTTCCTGACGACCACGGCGCTGCAGACCACGTCGCTCGCGCAGACCGCCACCGAGGTCGCCACCGACGTCGTCGAGGACGACGACCGCGTCGTCCTCCTCGAGGTGTCGTCCAGCACGCCGACCGAGGTGCGCCCCGGCCCGCTGCGCCTGCTGCTGAGCGTGCACGTCGAGCGGGTCACCGAGGTGGGCGACCCTGCCGCCTTCGAGCGCGACCTCGAGGAGCGCATCACCGGCGCGGTCGCCGGCGAGGTCCAGGGGATCGCCGTGGCCGTCGACGTGACGTCCTACCCCGCGCCACCCGGGGTCAGCTGAGTTCTCCGGTCGGCGCTGGACGCTCCCGGCCATCTACGATGGTCCCTGGGGGCAGGAGGGGCCATGCGGCCACTGCGGGGATGGATGGCGGTGCCGGTGGCCGTGCTGCTGCTCGCCGGCGGTGTCTGGTGCGTCAGCGCGGGTTGGATCCTGCACGAGGTGTCGCGGGACACCGTCGCGGCCCACGAGTTCGGGCACGTGCGGCCCGCCGAGGTCGTGGCGCACGAGCGCGTCGGCGGGGTCCCGGTGGACGTCCTCCGCGTGGACGCGCGCAGCTTCCGGACGGACCGACGGGTGCTCGCGAGCAGCGAGCGTGCCCCCGTCGGGGAGGAGATCGAGGTGCGGACGGTCCTGGTGTCCGCCTCCGCGCCCCAGGTACCCGATCGCCGACCGTTCGCGACGGCGCACCCGGACGTCACCGCCGGAGCGAGGGTCACGTGGGTGGGCCGCTGGGCCCGCCTCCTGCTGTTCGCTGGACTCCTCGCAACGCCGCTCGGGGGACTGCTCCTGGCGACGGGCCTGCGCCTGCTGACGGCCGACCCGAAGAGGCAGACGGTGCCCTACGCGCCGAGCGCCCCCTGACCCGGCCGTTCCGGCCGTCAGCTGACGTGCTCGGGCTCGGAGAACCTCGGGTCCTCCCACGCGCGGTCGGAGAGGAGGCGGTGGAGGACGTCGACCGCGTCCCAGACGTCCCGGTACCGGACGTAGAGCGGGGCGAAGCCGAACCGCAGGATGTCCGGCGGGCGGACGTCGGCGAGGACGCCAGCCTCCGTCGCGGCTCTCCCGAGCGGCCCGGCGTCGTCGAAGGCGAGCGACACCTGCGCCCCGCGCTGCTCGGCGACCCGCGGGCTCGCGACGCGGACCCCGAGGTCGCCGAGCCGCTCGTCCACGAGCGCCACGAACAGCGAGGTGAGCGCCCGGCTCTTGTGCGGCACCTCGCCGATCTCGACGTCCTCCCACACCTCGAGCGCGGCGTCGAGCGCGGCCAGCGACAGGATCGGCGGCGTCCCGGCCAGGAACCGGTCGGCGCCGGCGCCGGGGGCGTAGGCGTCGCCGAAGGCGAAGGGCGCGGCGTGCCCGAACCAACCGGCGATGGGGGAGCGGAGCTCGTCGTGGTGGCGCGCGGCGGCGAACAGGTACGCCGGCGCCCCGGGGCCACCGCTCAGGTACTTGTACGTGCAGCCGACGGCGAGGTCGGCGTGCCAGTCGGCGAGGTCGACGTGCACCGCGCCGGTGCTGTGCGACAGGTCCCACACGGCGACCGCGCCGGCGTCGTGCGCCGCCGCCGTCAACCGCGCCGCGTCCTGGAGCCGGCCGCTGCGGTAGTCGACGTGCGTCATCGTCAGCACCGCGACGTCGTCGGTGAGCCGCCCCTCGACCTCGTCGGGAGCGACGACGACCACCTCGGTGTCCGCCAGGAGCTCCGCGACGCCGGCGACGACGTAGCGGTCGCTGGGGAAGTTGCGGTCGTCGGTGAGGATCACGCGACGGTCGGGACGCAGTCGGCGCGCGGCGACGACGGCCTTGAACAGGTCCACGCTGGTCGAGTCGGCGACCGCGACCTCGGCCCGGTCGGCGCCGATCAGCGGGGCGATCCGCGCGGCGACCTGCTGGGGGAGCGACGCCCAGCCGGCGTCGTTCCAGCTGCGCTTGAGCCCGATGCCCCACTCGTCGGTGACGACCCGGCGGACGCGGTCCTCGACCGCCGGCTGCAGCGCCCCGAGCGAGTTGCCGTTCAGCGGGAGCACGCCGTCCGGGATGCGGAACGCCTCCCGCGCCGGCGCGAGTGGGTCCGTCAGGTCGAGCGCGACCGCCCCGTCCCGTTCCACGTCGCCTCCTCGTCAGCGCCGGACGCTACCCCGCCCCGCGGACGACGCGCCGACCGTGAGCACCGCGGCGACCGTGGGCAGCTGCGCCCTGGATGCCGGGACCAGCTGCCCACGGTCCCGGCCGTGCCCACGTTCGAGCCGGGAACGCGCGTGCCGGTGCGGGTAGCGTCCGCGGTCATGGCGGCCAGCGAGGACACGGAGGACCGTCAGGACGACGGGCTCATCGCCGGCGACGACGGTCGCCGGCGCTGCTGGTGGTGCGGGGACGACCCGCTCTACGTCGCCTACCACGACCGCGAGTGGGGCCGTCCGGTCCACGACGACACGCGCCTGTTCGAGAAGCTCGTGCTCGAGGGGTTCCAGTCGGGCCTCGCGTGGATCACGATCCTGCGCAAGCGCGAGGCGTTCCG
>JAHWKB010000339.1 GCA_019348115.1 Actinomycetota bacterium
GCGAGCCCCCGCGACAGCAGCAGGCGGGCCAGCTCGTAGCCGTCGGCGACGACCAGGTCCATCGGCGTCCTCCCGTCCGGTGGTCCGACCGTAGGCACCGACGGCGGAGGGAAGGCGGGCGACGCCCCGTACGTTGACCGGTGAGACCCCCTCGTCAGGAGTTCCATGCAGATCGACATCTGGTCCGACGTCATGTGCCCGTGGTGCGCCGTGGGCAAAGCGCGCTTCGAGCAGGCACTCGCCGCCTTCCCGCACGCCGAGGAGGTCGAGGTGCGCTGGCGGAGCTTCGAGCTCGACCCGGACGCGCCCGAGGAGAAGGACGGCGACTACGTGCACCTCCTCGCGGCGAAGTACGGCACGTCCGCGGCCGAGGCCCAGCGGATGGTCGACACCATGACCGCGACCGCCGCCGCGGAGGGGCTCGACTTCCGGTTCGACCGCGTCCGTCCCGGCAACACCTTCGACGCGCACCGCCTCCTCCACCTCGCGGCGGACCGTGGGCTGCAGCACGAGCTGAAGGACCGCTTCCTCACGGCCTACCTCACCGAGGGCGAGGCCGTCGGCCGCCCCGACGTCCTGCAGCGGCTCGCGTCCGAGGTCGGGCTCGACGAGATCGCGGTCAAGGAGGTGCTCGCCGGCGACGCCTACGCCGACGCGGTCCGCGCCGACGAGCGCCAGGCGATGGCGTACGGCATCCGCGGCGTGCCCTTCTTCGTCCTCGACGGACGCCTCGGGGTCTCCGGCGCCCAGCCGGCCGAGGTCCTCCTCGGCGCGCTCACCCAGGCCCACGAGCAGGGACAGCCGCTCGCGATGCACGACGCCGGTGGCCACGCCCATGGCGCCGGCGACGCCTGTGCCGACGGCAGCTGCGCCGTCTGACGCCTGCCGGGATCCGTGCACGCTCCCTCGGGACGGGTCCGAGGAACCGTGCACGGACCCGTCACCACTACGGTCCCCGTGGAGCCGACGAGGAGCACGGGCGGATGTCGTGGCAGCCGCGGGGCAGGGTCGTGGTCGTGACCGGGGCGTCGAGCGGGATCGGCGAGGCGACCGCCCGCCGCCTCGCCCGCGCCGGCATGACCGTCGTCGCGGTCGCCCGGCGCGAGGAGCGCCTGCACGCGCTCGCCGACGAGCACCCCTCCATCCGTCCCTACGCGGCCGACGTCCGGGACACCGCGGCGATCGACGAGCTCGCCGCGTGGGTCGACCGCGAGCTCGGCGTCTGCCACGCGCTCGTGAACAACGCCGGCGTGGGCGGCGGGCCGTTCACCGGACGCGACGACCTCGACGACGTCCTCCGCACCATCGACGTGAACCTCCTCGGGACCATCCGCTGCACCGCCGCCTTCGCGGACCTGCTCGAGCGGAGCGCCCCGAGCCGCGTGATCAACGTGGCCTCCGTGGCCGGCAAGCTCGGCATCGGCCCCGCCGGCTACACCGCCAGCAAGTTCGGGGTGGTCGGCCTGTCGGAGTCGCTCGGCTTCGCCTGGGCCGCCCGCGGGATCACGGTGACGCAGCTGAACCCGGGCTTCATCGAGACCGAGGGGTTCCCGCAGGAGCAGATCAAGCGCGGCCCCATGGGGCGGCTCGTCGGGCAACCGGAGGACGTCGCGGACGCCATCCTCGCGGCGCTCACGAGCGGCACGCCCGAGCGCACCGTGCCGCGCTGGTACCGCGGGTTCGTGGCCTTCCGGCACGTCGCCGCACCCGCCTACCGCCGCGTCGCGTCGGGCATGGACCGGGCGAGAGGCTCCCGCGACTGACGTCGACGGCTCCCGCGGGTGGTGGTCCGCCGAGACACCAACGAACGGCGTCCGTCAACCGTCCGAACGGCCCAGCGCACGGGTGCGATGACCGCACACGTGGGTTTGCGCACTCCTGCAAGCGGGGGTTCGCTGGGTCGCAGTCAAGGTCGGACGACGGCCACCCCGCCTTCTCTCGCGGGTCCTCTCCAGGTCGTCGATCCCGACCCTCCCCCCGTCCCCGTACATGGACTCCGTCTTGCTCCGTCCTTCCCCCCTGCACGCTGTCGCGCTCCCGCGTCAGCTCGTCCGCTCCCTCCTCGTGGCGGCCATGACCGCCCTCACCCTCCTCGCCCTCTCCGGGACCGCGCTCGCGGCCTCGGTCGACCGGATCGCCGGCGCCGACCGCATCGAGACCTCCGTCAAGGTGGCCGACCGCGGCTGGGACCAGGCCCCGCACGTCCTCCTGGCGACCGCCGTCGACTACCCCGACGCGATCGCGTCGTCGTCGTACGCCGCGGCCCTCGACGCGCCGCTCCTCCTGACCTCCCCGAACGACCTCCCCGACAACGTCGCCGCGATGCTCCGCAGCCTCGGCACCGACCGCGTCACCATCCTCGGTGGCACCGGCGCCGTCGACGGCAGCGTCGAGCGTGAGCTCATCGGCATGGGGATCCTCACGGACCGCATCGCCGGCGAGAGCCGCTACGCCACCGCGGCGGAGATCGCCTACGCCGCGACCGACGGCGACATCTCCGTCCTCGCGCTCGCCCTCGGGGCCCGCAGCAACGGGCACGAGGCGTGGCCGGACGCGCTCGCCGCGGCCTCCCTCGCCGGGCTCGACGTGCCGGTCCCGACCCTCCTGACCGAGGGCACCAGGCTCACGACCGAGGCCCGCGAGGCCATCGAGGAGCTCGGCGCCGAGCGCGTCATCATCCTCGGCAGCGACC
>JAHWKB010000340.1 GCA_019348115.1 Actinomycetota bacterium
ATGACCGACGGCAACTACGGCACCGACGTCATCGCGAACCGGTTCATCACCGAGCTCATCAGCTTCCGCCAGTTCGGTCAGGCCGCCGTGATCGTGGTGTTCCTCATCGTCATCACGATCCCGTTCATGGTCATCAACGTCCGTCGGTTCCGTGAGCAGGAGGCCGCCCGATGAGCCAGGTCCACCCCACGCCCGCGACCGACGACGACGAGGAGCGCCTCGGCTCCGAGGACCGCGGGCCCGACGACGTCGCGAAGACGAAGGACGAGAAGGAGTCCGGCATCACGACGGGCGCCTCGAAGCAGAAGGGGTCCTGGGGCGTCCGGATCGCGCTGTTCGTCATCATCCTCATCTGGACCGTGCCCACGATCGGGCTGCTCGTCTCGTCGGTGCGCTCTCCCGACGCCGTGCGGACGTCCGGCTGGTGGACGGCCCTGGCGAACCCGTTCGACTTCACCCAGTGGACGCTCGCCAACTACGACCAGGTGCTGTTCGGCTCGGGCATGGCGAACGCCTTCATCAACAGCCTCGTGGTCTCCATCCCGGCGACGGTCATCCCGATCGCGGCGGCGGCGTTCGCGGCGTACGCCTTCTCGTGGATGGAGTTCAAGGGGCGCGAGGTCCTGTTCGTGATCTTCGTGGGCCTGCTCGTCGTCCCGCTCCAGGTGGCGTTCATCCCGCTGCTGCGCGTCTACGGCAACTTCGGCCTGAACGGCACCTTCCTCGCGGTGTGGCTCGCCCACGCCGCCTTCGGGATGCCGCTGGCCGTCTACCTCTTCCGCAACTACATGGGCTCCCTCCCGCGGGAGGTCATCGAGTCGGCCAAGGTCGACGGCGCGAGCCACTTCGCGACGTTCTGGCGCCTGATCGTGCCCCTTTCGGTCCCCGTGCTGGCGGCGTACACGATCTTCCAGTTCCTCTGGGTGTGGAACGACCTGCTGGTCGCGCTCGTGTTCCTCGGTGGACAGGCGGACGTCGAGGTGGTGACGCTCAACCTCGCGAACCTCGTCGGCTCCCAGGGCCAGGCGTGGCACCTGCTGACGGCCGGCGCGTTCGTCACGATGGTTGTGCCCATGATCGTGTTCTTCGGCCTGCAGCGCTACTTCGTCCGCGGGCTCACCGCGGGCTCCGTGAAGGGCTGACGGGAGGGGCCGTGCGCTTCCAGCTGGTCGCGCGGACCGGCCACCCGGACTTCCTCGATCTGCCGTGGGACGTCCCGCTCGAGGACTGGGACGTCCCGCGGCTGGTCGACGTCCCGCGCGGCATCCACCGCCACGTCGTGCGCACGGTCGCGTACGGCGACGACATCTACGTGGTCAAGGAGCTCCCGCGCCGGTACGCCCAGCGCGAGTACCGCTTCCTCCGCTTCCTCGCGGAGGAGGCGGTGCCCGTCGTCGACGTGGTCGGCGTCGTCACGCAGCGGTCGACCGGCGACGATGAGCCGATCGACGCGGCGCTGATCACCAAGCATCTCGAGTTCTCGCTGCCGTACCGCCTGCTGTTCCAGCGCGAGGACGCGAGCCGGCTCAAGGAGCCGATGCTCGACGCGTTGGTGGACCTGCTGGTCCGGATCCACCTCGTCGGGTTCCGCTGGGGCGACTGCTCGCTGTCCAACACCCTGTTCCGCCGCGACGCCGGTCGGCTCTCGGCCTACCTCGTCGACGCCGAGACCGGCGAGCTGCACGACCGGCTGACCGACGGGCAGCGGTGGAGCGACGTGGACGGCGCGGTGGAGCGTTGCGCCGGCGAGCTCCTCGACCTCCAGGCCGCCGGCGTCGTCCGCGCCGACCTCGACCCGGCGGAGCTGGGCGACGCCCTCCGGCAGCGCTACGACGACCTGTGGGCGGAGCTCACCCGCGAGGAGGTCTTCGGGCCCGACGAGCGCTACCGCATCACCGACCGGCTGCGCCGCATCAACGAGCTCGGCTTCGACGTCGAGGAGGTCGAGCTCGAGGGGCAGGGCGACCGCCTCACGCTCAAGCTGTCGACGAAGGTCGTGGAGCCGGGGCGGCACCGCCGTCGGCTCCGCGAGCTGACCGGTCTCGACGTCCAGGACCACCAGGCCGCTCGGCTGCTGAACGACATGGAGTCGTTCCGTGCGGCGGTCGAGTCCCAGGAGGAGCGGACCTACCCGACCCATGTCATCGCGGCGCGCTGGCTCCAGGAGTCCTTCGAGCCGACCGTCGCCGAGATCCCACCGGAGCTCCGCGGCAAGCGCGACCCGGCGCAGCTCTTCCACGAGGTCCTGGAGCACTGGTACTTCATGTCGACGATCGAGGGCCGGGACATGGGCCTGTTGTCGGCGGCCCGCTCCTACGCGGCGAACGTGCTGCCGCACGTCCCCGACGAGCGCACCGTGGGCGACGACGTCGAGGGGTGAGCAACGGGACGGGCCCGTC
The DNA here is from genome assembly GCA_019348115.1 of Actinomycetota bacterium. Lineage (GTDB taxonomy): Bacteria > Actinomycetota > Nitriliruptoria > Nitriliruptorales > Nitriliruptoraceae > JAHWJY01. The sequence continues at coordinate 2,400 of JAHWKB010000340.1, forward strand.
AGGCCAGCTGCCCGAGGAGCTCCCGGATGACGGCGGTCAGCTGGGCGGGGCACTCCTCCTGCGGCGTGTGCCCGCAGCCGTCGAGCTGGCGGTAGCGGGCCGCCGGGATGGCGGCGGCGGTCCGTCGGTTCCAGGTCGGGCTGATCACGCGGTCGCGATCGCCGCCCACGACGACCGTCGGGACGTCGATCCGGCCGAGGAGGTCACGGAGGTCGGGCGGGGGCTCGGCGACGAACAGCTCGTAGAGGGCGGTCT
>JAHWKB010000105.1 GCA_019348115.1 Actinomycetota bacterium
ACGAGCGCGAACACCTTGGCGACGCTCTGGATCGCGAAGCGGTCGTCGACGTCGCCGACCGCGTCGGCCTCGCCGTCGAGCTGGTGGACGACCAGTCCGAACCTGTCCGGCTCCATGCCGTCGAGCCCGGCGATGTACGGCTTGACCTCGCCGTCGGCCGCGGCCGGCCGCGCGAGCTCGGCGACCTCGTGCATCACCGTCGGCACGTGGGCGCGGCGGTCGATGTCCTCGGAGCGCTGGGACATGGGTGGGGCCAGTCGGTGGGCGGCAGGTGCCCGGACACGTGTACCGGGAGGCCCCGACGTGCAGGGCCTCCCGGTACGGGCGTTGGGTCGAGCAGCGGCGAAGCCGACCCGCCGTCGTGCAGGTGGCTCAGGCGGCGCGGATGCCCCGGCCCGGCGCGGCCTCGACCGGCGGCTCGCCGGCGCGGTGCGCGATCGCACGGATGACGGTGCGGACGAACTCACCCATCGCGACGAGCACGAAGCCCGTCATGACCGGGTGCATCCAGTCGGCGCGGAGGTCCTGGCCGAACGGCGTGAACGCCGAGTAGCCGATGCCCCAGGCGAGGCCGGCGCCGACGAGGACGGTCACGGTGTTGGTGAGGGCCGCGGGTGCACGGAACGGGATGAGCTCCGACAGCGCGTCCTGCACGACCGAGAGGACGAGGGCGAGGACGACGAGGACGAGGAACGCGTACATGTGGGTCTCCTTGGGGTCGTGTCTGATCCCTGGGGGATCCGGCGGGCGTTCACCCGCTCGGGAGGTTGGACCCGCTCGGTGACGGATCGGTTACACCCCGCTCCGCGGCGGTTGCGCCCCGCGCACGTCCCGCTCCGCCACACTCGGGAGCGATGGACGTCGATCCCGAGCTCGTGCGCGCCGTGCAACGCGGCGAGGCCGGTGCGATGGACGAGCTCATCCGTGTCACCTACGCGGACGTGTTCGCCCTCTGCCGGCGGCTCCTCGGCGACCCCGCCGACGCGGCCGACGCCACGCAGGAGGTCTACCTCCGGGTCATCCGCGGCGTCGTGGGGTTCCGCTCCGAGTCCGCGTTCGGGACCTGGCTCCACCGCGTCACCGTGAACGTGTGCGCCACGATGCTGCAACGACGCGGCGACGTCCGCGCCCGCGGGCAGCTCGCCGGCGCGGTGCCGTTCGCCGCGCCCGGCGCGCCGGACGAGCTCGCCGGCGAGGACGACACCGAGGCCGGGGTGGTGGACCGCGACCAGGCACGGCAGCTCGCGGAGGCGATCGCGCGGCTCCCGGAGGACGCCCGGGCGGTGGTCGTCCTCCGCGATGTCGACGGCCTGTCGACCCGCGAGGTCGCGACCATCCTCGGCATCAGCGAGGCGAACGTGAAGGTGCGCCTCCACCGGGCACACGCGAAGCTCCGCAGGCTCGTCGCGGGGCGGCTCGGCGACGACGACGGGATGGAGGAGGCGTCGTGAACAGGATCTGCGCCGAGGTGCAGGCCGAGCTCCCGGACCACGTCGCCGGCGAGCAGCCGTGGTGGCGCCGGCGGCTCGTCGCCGTCCACCTCCGTCGGTGTGCGGACTGCCAGGCCGAGCTCGCGCGCCAGCGCACCGTCCTCGCCGGTCTCGCCGCGCTCGGCGACGTGAGCGACGACGACCTCACGCCACCGGACGACCTCCTCGACCGCCTCCTCGCCCAGGCGGACCGTCCGGGCCTGCGCGGTCGCGCCGCGGGCCCCGCCCGGGGGGCCATCAGCGGGGCGCGCCCGGGACTGTCGGCGGCGTTCCTCGTCGCCGGTGCGGCGGTCGGCACCGCCGCGGGCTACGCGACCTGGCGGGGTGCGAAGGCCGTGAAGCGCCGCGTCAGCCGTTCCTGAAGCCGAAGGTCTGCTCCCCGCGGGGGAGGCGGTCGTTCTTCGCGCGGGCCTCGGCCTCGAGCTCCTGCGCGTAGTCGCGGAGCTTCCCGGCGAGCGCCTCGTCGCTCGTGGCGAGGATGCGCGCGGCCAGCAGACCCGCGTTGGCCGCCCCACCGATGGCGACGGTGGCGACCGGGATGCCGCGCGGCATCTGCACGATCGACAGGAGCGAGTCCATCCCGTCGAGTGCGGTGATGTCGACGGGCACGCCGATGACCGGCAGGGTCGTGACCGAGGCCAGCATCCCCGGGAGGTGGGCCGCACCGCCGGCGCCGGCGATGATCACCTTGTAGCCCGAGGCCGCGGCATCGGTCCCGAAGGCCAGCATCTCGTGCGGCATCCGGTGGGCCGACAGCACGCGGACGTCGTGCTCGACGCCGAGCTCGCGGAGGATCTCGACCGCGCCCTCCATCGTCGGGTAGTCCGAGTCCGAGCCCATGCAGATGGCGACCGTCATGCGGGGGTTCCTCCGGTGAGGCGGCGGGCGGCCAGCGTCGCACGTTGCCGGGCGCCGGCGACGTCGGGGCCGGTCGCCGTGACGTGGCCGAGCTTGCGGCCGGGACGCGCCGCCTTGCCGTAGAGGTGGACCGACACGTCGTCGACGTCGAGGCCGGCGGCGAGGTGGTCGCGCGGGTCGTCCTCCTCCCCGACGACGTTCACCATCACGGCGGCCGCCACGCGCCGACGCGTCGCGCCCAGGGGCAGGTCGGCGACCGCCCGCAGGTGGTTCTCGAACTGCGAGGTGACGGAGCCCTCGATCGTGACGTGGCCCGCGTTGTGCGGCCGCGCGGCGAGCTCGTTCAGGAGGACCTCGCCGTCGACGACGAAGAGCTCGATCGCGAGCATCCCGACCGAGCCGATCGCCTCGGCGACGCGCTGGCCGATCTCCTCGGCCCGGGAGGCGAGCTCGTTCGTCACGGGCGCCGGGAGGACGACCTCGCGGCACATCGCCTCGACCTGCACGGTCTCGACCGCCGGGTAGATCGCGAGCTCGCCGCCCGGTCGGCGCGCCACGAGCACGGCCAGCTCGAGGTCGATGGGGAGCTTCGGCTCGACGAGGAGGTCCTCGCCGGCGACCTCGTCCACCACCGCGCGCGCCGCGTCGACGTCGTCGGCGATCCACACACCGCGACCGTCGTAGCCGCCGCGGGGACGCTTCAGGACGAGCGGCCAGCCGTGCTCGTCGGCGAACGCCTCGATGCCGGCGAGGTCGGCCGCGACCGTCCAGGGGGCGACGGGCACGCCGTGCTCGGCGAGGAGCTCGCGTTGGCGGATCTTGTCGTTGGCGACCCGGAGCGTCGCAGCGGACGGCCGGACCGGGTGCCCCTCGGCTTCGAGCGCCTCCATCGTGTCGAGGTCGACGAGCTCGTGCTCGACCGTGAGGACGTCGCAGGCAGCGGCGAGCGCGCGCAGGCCGTCGGCGTCGGGCCTGCCGTCGATCACGTCGGGGACGAGCGCGGCCGCGGCGTCGTCGGGCGAGGCCAGGAGCACCAGCGGGAGGCCGAGCCGGGCGGCCGCCGGCGCCATCATCCACGCCAGCTGTCCGCCGCCGACGACCCCGATCGTGGGTCGGCGCGGGGTGTCAGCCACGGGTCGGCGCCTCGTCCGCACCGTCGTGCTCGAAGGACTCGACGACGACGAAGGTGCCGTCGAACGTGGCGAGCGTGTCGCCCGCGATGGACGCGGTGACGTGCACCTTCGCCTTGCGCTCGGTGCGCTCGGTCACCTCGGCACGGAGCGTCACCCGCTGGCCGATCGGCATCGGCTTGACCAGGCGGACCGAGTAGCCGGCGGTGACCGCGCCCACCGGCTCGCCGCCGCGGTCGGCGCTGAAGGCGTGCATCGCGGCCCACGTCCCGTGGCAGTCCATCGGGACGGCGACCATGCCGCCGTTGACCACCCCGGGAGGGCCGGCGTAGCGCTCCTCCGGCGTCCACTCCGCGACGTAGCCGCCGTCGGCCTCGTAGGACTTCAGGTGCAGCCCGTCCGGGTTCGACGGCCCGCAGCCGAAGCAGCGGTTCTCGGGGTGGAAGAGGTCCTGCAGCGCCGCGGTCGTCACGTCGTCGCCTCCTCGGATGTGCGCGGAAGACGAGCGTAGTGAGGCCGTCTAGGTTCCCGTCGTCCACCGCGACAAGGGGAAGAACGACGTGCGGAAGACGACACGACACACCACGCGGATCGCGGCCGTGGCCGTGGTCCCGATCCTGGTCCTGACGGGCTGCGGCGGAGGCGACGAGGGGGACGACGCCGCGACGGGGACCGGCACCGAGGCGAGCGGGTCCGCGCCGTCGGCGGAAGGCTCGGTCTCCTTCGAGAGCCCGGCCGACGGCGACACGGTCTCGAGCCCGGTCACCCTGGAGATGGTCGCCGAGGGCGTCACCGTCGAGCCGGCGGACGCCGGCGTCAACGAGGGCGCCGGCCACCTCCACGCGATCGTCGACAGCGGGTGCGTGCCCGCCGGCGAGGCGATCCCGAAGGACGACAGCCACGTCCACTTCGGTGATGGCTCCACGACCGCCGAGCTCGAGCTCGAGCCGGGCGAGCACACGCTGTGCCTGCAGCTCGCCGACGGCGACCACGTCGCGACCGACATCACCGACGAGATCACGATCACGGTCGAGTGACCCTCGCCCGGGCGCATGTGACCGGTGGCGCGCCGGCGTCACCGGTCACGGCGCGGATCGTTGACCGGTCGTGGCCCGTCGTACCCTCCGCCGGGCGGGCACATCGATGCGGGAGCTCCTCCGTGCAGCAGACCCTCCGCGCGCCACTCCTCCGCGCCGTCCTCGCGACGCTGATCGCCGCCGCCGCCCTGGCGGCGCTCGCCTCGCCGGCACGCGCGGCCCGGGCCGCCTCCGGCGGCGACGGGCAGGCGCCGGCGGGCGTCGGGCCGCACACCTGGACGGTCGAGGACGTCCGCATCACCGCCACCAACGGTCCCGAGGACGACGAGACGGTCGAGCTCGACGCGTCGATCTGGAGGCCGGACGACGCCAGCGCAGCTGATCCGATGCCGGCGATGCTCATCGCGCCCGGCTTCGGCAACACCAAGACCGCGCCCGAGATGGTGGCGCTCGCGGCCTACTTCGCGTCGCACGGCTACGTCGCGATGACGTTCACGCCGCAGGGCTTCGGCGAGTCGACCGGTTGCATCGGGCTCGACTCGCGCACGTACGACGGCAAGAACGCGATCACGATGATCGACCACCTCGCCGCGCTCGACTACGTCGAGGAGGAGGCGCCCGGCGACCCGCGCGTCGGCATGGTCGGCGGCTCCTACGGCGGCGGCCTGCAGGGGCACACCGCGATCGCCGACCCGCGCGTCGACGCCATCTCGCCCGGCCGGACCTGGCTCGACCTGCAGTACTCGCTCGATCCCAACAACTGGGTGCAGGACGACGACGCGCCGTACGCCGTGACCGGCTACGAGCAGGGCGTGTTCAAGCAGGGCTGGACGTCGTTGTTCTTCGCGGCCGGCTCCGCGCAGCCGGCGCGGGGCAACGGTGGCTGTGACCCCGTCACCCGTGCGGCGCGGTACCCGACCGCCACGCCGTGCACGAGCTGGATCCCCGGCATCTGCGAGACCTACGCCCGCGTGTCGACGACGGGCGACCTCGACGAGGACGACCGCGCGCTCATCGCCGACTCCAGCACCGCGCCCGAGCTCGCGCAGCTGGAGGTCCCGACCCTCCTCCCGCAGGGTCTGCCGGACACCCTCTTCAACGTCAACGAGACCGTCCCGTGGCTCCTCGACCTGCAGGCCCGCGACGTGCCGGTGTCGGTCATCTGGCACTCGTCCGGCCACGGTGGCCACGACCCCGCCCCCGGCGACGGCGAGCCCTACAGCGGGAAGTTCGACGACTCACCCGAGCGGCAGGCCGAGTTCGCGCAGGCCTACCTCCCGCGCCGGATCCTGGCGTGGATGGAGCGCTACGTCCGCGGCGACGCCTCGGTCGACACCGGCCCGGCCTTCGCCTACTTCCGCGACTGGGTCGACTACGACGTCGCGACGACGGGCGGGACCGCCGCGCCAGCCTACGGCACCGCCCCGACCGTGCCGCTGCCGGACGTCGAGCTCACGCTCGACCCGGCCGACGGCGAGCTCGTGCCCCAGGGGCACGCGATCGACGGCGGCGAGGCGCGCTTCCTCAACCCCGCCGGCGGCGAGCCCGCGGCGTACTCCGAGATCCCCAACTTCTCGAGCCCCGGGGACCCCGGGGACCGGCCGGCGACCGACATCGACGGCCAGCACGTCGCGTTCGAGACCGCGCCCCTCGAGGCGCCCATGGACGTCGTCGGGGTCCCGCTCCTCGACCTCCAGCTGTCGCACGGGAACGCCCTCCGCGACGCGCGCGTGTTCGTCAAGCTCTACGACGTGGCTGCCGACGGCAGCGCCACGCTCGTCCACCGGCAGGTGGCCCCGTCCCGTATCCCGACGGACGCGCTCGGCGACGTCGCCACGCGGTTGCGGCTGATCGGGCTCAGCCACCGCTTCGACGCTGGCCACCGCCTGCGCCTGGTCGTCGCGGCGACCGACCAGGCGTATTCCAACGAGCGCGCACCCGACGTCCTCACCGTCTCCTCGACCGGCGACGCGCCGTCCATCCTCCACCTGCCGGTGGTCGGCGGGGCGCCGGCGCCGGCGCCCGCGGCGCCCGTCCCGGACGACGCCCCCGGCGGACCGGCGGCACCCGGGGGGCCGGGCACGCTCCCCGCCACCGGCGGCGGTGCGGCCGTCGCCGGGCTCGCGGTCCTCGCGGCTGCCGTCCTTTGGCGCCGTCCCGCGTAGCCTGGCCGTCCACGACGACGGAGCAGCGGTGGCGGCCAAGGCCAGGTTCGAGCTCGGACGCACCTACACGGCGGCGGAGATCACCGCTGTGGTCGGCGGGCAGGAGTCGCAGTCCTTCCCCGTCGAAGGACGGCGCACGGTCGCCATCCGCGTCGGGCGCCGGTCGAGCCCCGACGCGCCGGCGCGCGTCTACGTCGGGAACCGCCCGCGCGAGATCCGCGCCGCCCGCAACCTCGTGAGCGAGGGCTCGACGGTGCCCGTCTTCGTGCGCGACGACCCGACGTCGGACTTCGCCTACGTCGGAAGCCACCGCGCGCAGGGCTTCGACGAGTCGCCGGGTGCCGCCGAGGGAGCCACGAACGCGGTCGGCCGACCGATGGCGGGGATCCTGCACCTCGAACCCGCCGGCTGAGCGGAGCGCGGATGTCCCGCCGTACCGCCGGGGTGCTGCTCGTCGCCGTGTCGGCGGCGTCGTTCGGGGCGCTCGCGATCTTCGCGCGGCTCGCCTACGCCGGTGGCGCCGACGTCACCGCCGTGCTGTTCCTGCGCTTCTCGGTCGCGGCGGTCCTGATGGCGGTCATCCTGCGGCTGCGGCGGCGCCGCTGGCCGCGCGGACGGCTGCTCCTCGCCCTCCTCGCGCTGGGAGGTGTCGGCTACGTGGGCCAGTCGCTGACCTTCTTCACCGCCCTGACGCTCGTGCCGGCGAGCCTCGTCGCGCTGCTCCTCTACGCCTTCCCGCCGCTCGTGATGGTGCTCTCGGTCGTGTGGCTGGGCGAGCGCATGACGACGGTCAAGGCCGTGGCGCTGGTGCTGGCCCTGGCCGGCACCGTGCTCACGATCGGTCCTGAGCTCGGCGGTGAGCGCCTGGGGATCGTGCTCGGACTGGCCGCCGCGCTCATCTACGCGGTCTACATCGTGGTCGGCAGCCGGGTCACGCCCCGCGCCGGCCCGCTCTCCGCCTCGGCGGCGATCATGCTCGGCGCCGCGGCCGTGTACGGCGTCCTCGTCGTCGTCCAGCGACCGGCGTTCCCGAGCACCGTCGGCGGCTGGAGCGCCGTCGCCGGGCTCGCCGTCATCTCCACCGTCGTCGCGATCACGACCTTCTTCGCCGGCATGGAGCGGCTCGGCGCGGCCGACACCTCGACCCTGTCGACCCTCGAGCCGGCGGTCACCGCCGCGCTGGCCGCCGCCGTCCTCGGTGAGCGCGTCACGCCGATCCAGCTCGCCGGCGGCGCCCTCATCCTCGCGGCCGTCGTGCTCCTCGCCCGCGCCGGTGCGCCCACGGGACAGCGCGTCGCCGCGGCGGCTCCGCCGCCGACCCGATCCGCGGCTCAGCCGCCGACCCGATCCGCGGCTCAGCCGCCG
>JAHWKB010000341.1 GCA_019348115.1 Actinomycetota bacterium
CCCTCCGGGATCCTCCTGACGAACCTCGAGAAGGTCGTCAACTACAGCCGTGGCGCGTCGCTGTGGCCGGCGACCTTCGGTCTGGCCTGCTGCGCGATCGAGATGATGGCGACGGGTGGGGCCCGGCACGACATGGCCCGGTTCGGCATGGAGGTCTTCCGGGCGTCGCCCCGGCAGGCCGATCTCATGATCGTCGCCGGTCGCGTGAGCCAGAAGATGGCCCCGGTCCTCCGCCGCATCTACGACCAGATGTCGGACCCCAAGTGGGTGCTGTCGATGGGCGTGTGCGCGACGTCCGGCGGGATGTTCAACAACTACGCGCTCGTGCAGGGCGTCGACCACATCGTGCCGGTCGACATGTACGTCCCGGGCTGCCCCCCGCGCCCGGAGATGCTGATGGACGGGATCCTGAAGCTCCACGCCAAGATCCGCGGCGAGTCCTTCGAGGAGCAGGGGGCCCGCGCATGAGCGGCATCTCCGTCGGCCACGACCCCCTGACGCACGAGCGGATCGAGCAGCTCGTCCAGGCGCGCTTCCCCGACGTCGCGGCGGACATCACGTTCGGCGAGCTCACGCTGTTCGCGTCCGCGGAGGACCTGATCGATCTGCTGCGGTTCTGCCGCGACGACGACGAGCTCGCCTGCGAGGCCCTCGCCGACGTCGGCGGCGTGCACTTCCCCGCCGGCGAGCACGTGATCGAGCGGCAGACCTCGACCACCGGATGGCCGGCCCACCGCGTCAGCCGCGACATCGGCGTCGTCGAGGTGAACTACGTCCTGCGGTCGCTGTCACGCAACCACTGGTTCCGCGTCGCCTGCGCCACGTCCGACGACGGCGGGACGCTGCCGACGGTCACCGGGCTGTGGCCGGGCGCGAACTTCCCCGAGCGCGAGATCTTCGACATGTTCGGCGTGGTCTTCGAGGGCCACCCCGACATGACGCGCATCCTCATGCCGGACGACTGGCTCGGGCACCCGCTGCGCAAGGACTACCCGCTCGGCGGCGTCGACACGAACTACAAGCACGGCAAGTTCATCCCGCCTCCGCACCAGCGCGATCTGCGCGAGGTCATCGGCGACACCCCGGCCGCCACCCGCCATCTGCCGCTCCTCCCCGGTGATGCCGACAGCGAGACCGGAGGCGACCAGTGAGCACCACCGCATCGGACGACTTCGGGCAGGACGTCTTCGTCGACGGCGCCGACTGGGAGGTCGTCGAGGACGCCGTCGGCGAGTCGACGATCACGGTCAACATGGGGCCGCAGCACCCCTCGACCCACGGGGTGCTCCGGCTCGTCCTCGAGCTCGAGGGCGAGATCGTCCGCAACGTCAAGCCCGTGATCGGCTACCTCCACACCGGCATCGAGAAGAACGCCGAGTACCGCACCTGGGTCCAGGGCACGACGTTCGTGACCCGCATGGACTACCTGTCGCCGTTCTACAACGAGGTCGCGTACTGCCTCGCCGTCGAGAAGCTCCTCGACATCGAGGCGCCCGAGCGCGCCCAGGCGATCCGCGTGATCCTCATGGAGTTCAACCGCATCGCGAGCCACCTCGTCTGGCTCGCGACCGGCGGCATGGAGCTCGGCGCCATCGGGATGATGATCTACGGCTTCCGCGAGCGTGAGCACATCCTCGACCTGTTCGAGTCCCAGACCGGCCTGCGCATGAACCACGCGTGGATCCGTCCGGGCGGGCTCGCGAACGACGTCACCGAGGACTTCGTCGAGCGCTGCGAGCACCTGTTGCGGCTCATCCCCGAGAAGATGCGCGAGTACGAGGACCTGCTCCTCGACAACCCCATCTGGCGCGGGCGGCTCACCGACGTCGGCGTGCTGACCGCCGACGACGCGGTCCGCATGGGCGTCACCGGACCGCTCCTGCGCGCCGCGGGCGTGCCCTACGACCTGCGCAAGGCGCAGCCGTACTGCGGCTACGAGCAGTACGAGTTCGACGTGCAGACCCAGGACGCCGGCGACAGCTTCGCCCGCTTCCTCGTCCGGCTCGAGGAGATGCGGCAGTCGATGCGCATCATCCGTCAGGCGCTGGACCTCCTGCCCGGCGGCCCGGTCATGGTCGCCGACAAGCGCATCGCGTGGCCGGCGCAGCAGTCGCTCGGCCCGGACGGCCTCGGCAACGACCCCGAGTACATCCGTCACATCATGGGCGAGTCGATGGAGGCCCTGATCAACCACTTCAAGCTGGTGACGCAGGGCTTCACCGTCCCGGCCGGCCAGGTCTACGTGCCGGTCGAGTCGCCCCGCGGCGAGCTCGGCTACGCGGTCACCTCCAACGGCACCAACAAGCCGTACCGCATCCACGTGCGCGACCCCAGCTTCGTCAACCTGCAGGCCACCAACCTGATGAGCAAGGACCGCATGGTCTCGGACCTCATCGCCGTCGTCGCCTCGATCGATCCCGTCATGGGCGGCGTCGACCGCTGACGCCGCACCGCCCCTGATCCGTCGCCGGCCCGCCCCGGCCGCGCCCCCACCGACCACACCCACGGAGACGTTCACGTGCCGGTTTCCGACACCACGCGCGAGGCAGCCGCTGCCCTCGTCAAGCGGTACCCCGTGGCGCGGTCGGCCCTGCTCCCGCTCCTGCACCTGGTGCAGGCCGACCACGG
>JAHWKB010000106.1 GCA_019348115.1 Actinomycetota bacterium
ACACCTCCGCGAGCACGCTGTTCCCCGACGGCTGCGCGTTGTCCCACGTGTCCTTGGGACGCGTGTAGAGCTCCTCCGCGTCGGATGCGGTGGCGAAGTAGCCGCCGTGCTCGGTGTCGGCGAAGCGCTCCTCGGCGTCCTCCGCGAGCTCGACCGCCCGCCCGTACCAGCGGAGCTCGCCCGTGACCTCGTACAGGGTCAGGTAGGCGCCGGCGAGGAGCGCGACGTCCTCGAGGAAGGCGGGGATCGCGGCGCGTCCGTCCTTCCACGTGTGGTGGAGCGCGCCGTCGACGACGAGGTGGTCCTCGACGAAGCGGGCCGTCGCGAGCGCCGACTCGACGTAGCGGTCCTCCGCGAGCCACGCGCCCGCCAGCGCGAGACCGCGGATCGCGAGGCCGTTCCACGACGTCAGCACCTTGTCGTCGAGCCCCGGGGGGATCCTGCCGGAGCGGCGCTCGTACAGCGCGCCGCGTACCCGGTCGATGCGCTCCTGGAGCTCCGCGAGGTCGAGCCCGCGCTCCTCGGCGAAGCGGTCGCGCCGGGCGGGCTCGTGGAGGATGTTCGTGCCCTCCCAGTTGCCGGCGGCGGACACCCCGAAGAAGGCGGCGAAGAGGTCCGCGTCCTCGCCGATGCCGGTGACGACCTCGTCGAACTCGTCGCGGCTCCAGACGAAGAACCTCCCCTCAACCCCCTCGGAGTCCGCGTCGGTCGCGCTGGAGAAGCCGCCGTCCGGCTGCTGCATCTCGCGCAGCAGGTAGTCCGCGGTCTCGACCGCCACCCGGCGGAACCGCTCGGCGCCGCTCACGGCGGAGGCCTGGGCGTAGGCGGCCAGCAGGAGGCCGTTGTCGTAGAGCATCTTCTCGAAGTGGGGGACGAGCCAGCGCGCGTCGGTCGAGTACCGGGCGAACCCGCCGCCGACGTGGTCGTAGATGCCGCCCTGTGCCATGGCGTCGAGCGCCGAGATCGCGGCCTCGGCCGGATCGCCCTCGCCGGTGCGCAGGTGACGGTCCAGCAGGTACGAGATCGTCATCGCCTGCGGGAACTTCGGGGCACGGCCGAAGCCGCCGAGCTGGCGGTCCCAGGCCTGCCCGACGACGAGGCGCACGGCCTCGTCGGAGATGGAGAGGTCGAGCTCGTCGGCCGCGGGGTCGCTCCCCGCCTGGCGCAGCGTCGTCGCGATCTCGTCGGCGGACGCCAGCACCTCGTCGCGCCGGTCGCGCCACGCGTCGGAGATGGCGGCCACGACCTCGGGGAACGCCGGCATGCCGTGGCGGCGCTCCTTCGGCCAGTAGGTGCCGGCGTAGAACGGCTCGCCGCCGGGGGTGAGGAAGACCGACATCGGCCAGCCGCCACGTCCCGTCATCGCCTGCACCGCGTCCATGTAGACCTGGTCGACGTCGGGCCGCTCCTCGCGGTCGACCTTGACGTTCACGAAGCGGTCGTTGAGCTCCGCCGCGATCCCCTCGTCCTCGAAGGACTCGTGCGCCATCACGTGGCACCAGTGGCAGGACGAGTACCCGACCGAGAGGAAGATCGGCTTGCCCTCGGCCCGGGCACGCTCGAACGCCTCCTCACCCCACGGGTACCAGTCCACCGGGTTGTCGGCGTGCTGCAACAGGTACGGGGAGGTCTCGTCGGCCAGGCGGTTCGGCATGGGTCCCTCGGGTCGTCGGTCGTCCCACCCAACCGGACGCGCCCGGGACGAGGGGACGCCGCCACGGTACGACCGTCGGTGGCAGCCGCCTCAGGCGGGTGCTGGCGAACGGCGCGGGCCACCGTCGGGGTCCAGCCGGTCGGCCATGGCGTCCTCGAGCGGGAGCGCACGCACGTCCAGCGGCACGAGCGCGGCCGACCCGTCGGCCAGCGCCACGAGGGCACCGTCCGTGGTCGTGACCCGCGCCTGGGACACGACCATCGTGCGTCCGCGGTGGACGACCGTGCCCTCGGCGACGAGCTCGCCCTCCAGTGGCCCGGGCCGCAGGAACCGCACGTTGAGGTCCATCGTGTACGGCAGCGTCCCCTCCGGCGAGACCGTCCACGCCGTGCCCGCCAACGCCGTGTCGGCGAGGAGCGCGATCGCCCCGCCGTACATGAACGGGGCGCCGGCCGAGAGCCACGGCGTCGCCGGCATCACCCACCGGGAGCCGCCCTCGTCGGCCGCGACCGGGCGGAGCCCGAAGAGGTAGTGGATCGGCGGGGCCGGCAGCGCGTGCTCGTCCGCGCCGAGGCTCCCGCGGAGGATCTCGAGGCCGGTCAGCGACTCGAGCTGCTCCGCCGTGAAGAGGCGTCCGGCCGATCGGAGCTCCCACGGGGACGGCGTCTCGTACGTGGGTGGCGGCGTCGGGGGCGGGACGTCGTCGGGCAGCGGGTAGGGCGTGACGAAGCAGCGCGTCGAGGTGGTGGCCAGCAGGCGACCCTGGCTGTCCGTGACCCGACCCTGCCCCAGGGCGAGCAGTCGACCGAGGTGGGTGAGCTCGGCCTCCGCCACGAAGGATCCGGCGGACGTGGTGGCCGGGCGGACCGCCCGCAGCGAGAGCTCCGACGTGCTCGCGACGCTCCCGGGTCCGAGCCCCGTGTTCACCACGCCGCCGAGCGCGGCGTCCGCGAGGAACGCGAGCGCCCCGAGTGGGATCGTGCCGACGGAGGTCCGGAGCCAGTCGGTCGCCGGCATCGCGAACACGCAGCGTCCCTGCGACGCCTCCGTCGGGTGCATCCCCGTCAGGTGGTGCACGGGCGGCCGGGCGAGCTCGCCGGCGAACCCGCGCCGGAACCGCTCGATGCCCGGCATCGCGAGGACGGCCAGGTCGCCGTACACCCCGCGGACGGGCTCGCGCCAGACCTCCATGGCCCGCTCCTCGCCATCCCTCGCCGGGCCGCTGCCGGCCCATCCAACCTACGCCCGGCCAGCGCGCGGGGGAAGAGGTGACCTGCCCTCGACCGGGTCCCGGCCGGCGGGGGCTCCGGCCGGCTCCCTACGCTCGGGCGCGACACCACCGAAGAGGAGCCATGGCCGGCATCGTGACGCTGACGCTCAACCCGTCGGTCGACCTGGCGGTCTCGACGGAGCGGGTCGCCCCGGAGGACAAGCTCCGCTGCTCGGCGCCACAGCGCGACCCGGGAGGGGGCGGCGTGAACGTGGCCCGGGCCGCGAGCCGCCTCGGCGCCGACGTCCGCGCCGTGCTCCCCACCGGAGGGCCCGCCGGGGAGCAGCTCCGCCAGCTCCTCGCCGGTGAGGACCTGCCGGTGACCACCATCGACCTCGCCGGCGAGACCCGGGAGTCGTGGACGGTCGACGAGACCTCGAGCGACGACCAGTACCGCTTCGTCCTCCCCGGCCCGTCCCTGTCGGACGAGGAGCTCGCGGCCTGCCTCGCCGCCGTCGACGAGCACGCCGGGACGGTCGTCGTCGGCAGCGGCAGCCTCCCTCCAGGCGTCGCCGACGACACGTGGGCGCGACTGGTCCGGTCGTGCGCGGACGCCGGGGTGCGGACGATCGTCGACACGTCCGGTCCCCCCCTCCGGGACGCGGTGGAGGCCGGCGTCTGGCTGATCAAGCCGAACCTCCGCGAGCTCGCCGATCTCGTCGGACGCGACCTGGAGGACGACTCCGCCGTCCGCGCCGCGGCCGAGGAGCTCCTCGACGGGGGGACCGAGGCCGTGGTCGTGTCGATGGGCGCAGCCGGTGCGATGCTCGTCACCGCCGCGGGTGCGACGCACGTGCGCTCGCCCACCGTCCCGATCCGCAGCCGGGTCGGCGCCGGCGACTCGGCCGTCGCCGGCATCGCGAGCTCGCTCCTCCGCGGCGACGACCTCGCGACGGCCGTGCGGTGGGGCGTCGCCGCCGGCGCGGCCGCCGTTCTGACCGAGGGCTCCGAGCTGTGCCGTCGCGAGGACACCGAGCGCCTCTTCGCCGAGCTGACCGACTGACGACCCGGAGGGAGCGGATGCAACGCCGAGAGATGTCGATCGAGCTCGAGAGCGGCTCGCTGCCCGGGATCCTGATGGTGCCGCCCGACCCCGCGGGCGTCGTCGCCTTCGCGCACGGCAGCGGCAGCAGTCGCCACAGTCCCCGCAACCGCCAGGTCGCCGACGGGCTCGCCGGCGCGGGCTTCGCCACGCTCCTGTTCGACCTCCTCACCGACGCGGAGAGCCGCGACCGCGGCAACGTGTTCGACATCGCGCTGCTCGGGCGACGACTCGGCACCGCGGTCGACCGCCTCGGCGAGGAACCGGCGCTGGCGGACCTGCCGGTGGGACTGTTCGGCGCGAGCACGGGCGCGGCCGCCGCTCTCGACGCCGCCGCCAGTCGGGCGGGACCCGTGAGCGCCGTCGTGTCCCGGGGCGGCAGGCCGGACCTCGCCACGCGGCCGCAGGACGTGACCTGCCCCGTGCTGCTCGTCGTGGGCTCCGAGGACGGCCCGGTGATCGGCATGAACGAGGACGCCGCGGCACGACTCGGCGGGCCCGTGGAGCTCGAGCTCGTCGAGGGTGCCGGCCACCTCTTCGAGGGGCCCGGGCAGCTCGAAGAGGTCACCGAGCTCGCGATCGGCTGGTTCCGACGGCACCTCTCGACGTGAGGTCGGCCAAACCCCCGGGACGGCCGGCTCCGAACCTCCGAGGACCGCGTCCACGCGCGTCCGACGACCAGGAGACCCCATGACCCCGCTCAAGACCGTGCTCACCGCCAGCCTGACCGCCCTGGCCCTCGCCGCCTGCGGCTCCGGGGGCGAGAGCGCCGGCGACACCGCGGATGCGGACGGCACGGCCGCGGCCGGCGCGGGCGGCACCTCGGTCTCCATCGTCGACAACGCCTTCGAGCCGGCCACGCTGGAGGCCAGCACGGGGGACACCGTGACGTGGACCAACGACGGCGGGGCGGCACACACCGTGACGTTCGACGACGAGGACTCCGGCAACCTCGAGCCGGGGGCGACCTACGAGCGGACGTTCGAGGAGGCCGGCGAGTACGACTACGTGTGCACGATCCACGCCGCGATGGAGGGGACCGTCTCCGTCAGCGGCTGATCCGGCCCACGCCGGGCTGCCATGGCCGTCCGGCGGGTGGTGGCACCACCGTACGGACGGGGGCCCCGTCGCCGCCACGTGGTGATGCACCGACGCACGGCCGGCCCGCGGACAGGCGCGCCCGGACCGGCGGGGGTTCCGTGGGATGTGACGTCCCCGACCCCAAGAGGAGCTCGCCGATGGCGACCGCCACGAAGACCAAGAACTACGACGACCTCACCAAGGACGAGCTGTACGAGCTCGCGCAGGAGCGTGACATCGACGGGCGCTCGCAGATGGACCGCGACGAGCTGCAGCAGGCCCTCGAGCTGGCCGACACCGGCCCCGACGCCGTGGCGCTGCTGGAGACCCAGCACGAGCGGTTCCGTGCGCTCTTCGCGGAGTTCCGCGGTCTCGCCAAGCGCCCGTCGCAGAAGAAGCAGGACCTCGTCCGCACGATGATCACCGAGCTCGTGAAGCACGCCGAGATCGAGGAGCAGGTGTTCTACCCCGCCGTCCGCGAGGAGGTCGACGGTGTCGCGGACCTCGTCGACGAGGACCTCGAGGAGCACCACGCGGTCGAGCTCCTGATGGACGAGCTCGACAAGATGTCCGCCGAGGCGACGCGCTACGACGCCAAGGTGACCGTGCTCATCGAGAACGTCGAGCACCACATGGAGGAGGAGGAGACCGAGCTCTTCCCCGAGGTGCGCACGCAGCTGACCGAGGAGCGCCGACGTGAGCTCGGTGGCGCCATGGAGAAGCTGTGGAAGGTCGCACCCTCGCGTCCGCACCCGGCGTCGCCCGACACCCCGCCGGCGAACACCGCCATCGGGCTGCCGTCCGCCGCGATCGACCTCGGCGTGAACGCTCTCCGCTACGCGCGCAAGAAGATCGCGCGCGGCTGACGACGCCCGGATCGACGGAGCCTCCGCCGACGGCGGGGGCTCCGCTCGTTAGGCTTCGCGGGTCCCGTCGAGCCTCCCGAGGCCCTCCTTGCCACGCGCCGTCCCGGCCCTCTACCTCGTCATCCTCGTGCTCTTCGTGACCGCCGGCTCCCTCCTCACGTCGCGCACGGAGCCGACCGACACGATCGCGGCCGTCCCCGAGACGTGCACCGACGTGCCCGCGGAGCTCGTTGAGGAGCTGTTCCCCGACGCGGAGGCCACGCCGAACGCCACGGCACGTGACGGCGCCCGGTACGGGCAGTGGCTCGACGAGGACGGCGGGATCCTCGTGGAGCTGCGGTGCACACGCTTCCGCTTCTCGGAGTTCGGTCCGTTCCGCGACGCGCTGGCGGCAGCCGAGGCGGGCGAGGCGACGCTCCTGTCCACCGAGCCCGCCGCCATCCTGGCGGAGCTCCCGGCCGGCGTGACCATCCGCCAGCTCGACGAGGAGACGGGGCTGTACCGCACGTGGTTCGTGCGGGACGCGCTGACGCCGGAGGAGGCCGAGGACGTCGTGGAGCGCACCCGCGCGGCCCAGTTCGACGCCGCGCCGGACGGGGCGTGACCGTCCGGGACGAGGCACAGACGCTGCTCACCCGCCTAGCGGGCCCCGAGGCGGTGCTCCGGGACGACCAGGCGACGGCGATCGCCGCGCTGGTCGAGGACCGCACGCGCGTGCTGCTCGTGCAGCGGACCGGGTGGGGCAAGTCGGCCGTCTACTGGATCACGACCGCGCTGCGTCGGGCCCAGGGGGCGGGTCCGACGTTGGTGGTGTCGCCGCTGCTCGCGCTCATGCGCGACCAGGTCGCGGCGGCGCGCACCCTGGGCCTGCGTGCGGAGACCGTGAACTCGACGAACCCCGACGACTGGGCCGCGATCCTCGCCCGGCTCGACGCCGACGAGCTCGACGTCCTCCTCATCTCCCCCGAGCGTCTGAACGCCGCGTCGTTCCGGTCGTCACTGGCACCGCTGGCAGCACGCCTCGGACTCCTCGTGGTGGACGAGGCGCACTGCATCTCGGACTGGGGCCACGACTTCCGCCCCGACTACCGACGCATCAAGGACCTCCTCGCGACCCTGCCCCGGGACACGCCGGTCCTCGCATGCACCGCGACGGCCAACGAGCGGGTCACCGAGGACGTCGCCATCCAGCTGGGCACCGACGTGCGCACCTACCGGGGCGAGCTCGGCCGGTCGTCGCTCCAGCTCGCGGTCGTCGACCTGCCCGACGCGGCCACCCGACTCGCGTGGCTCGACGCCTTCGTGCGCCGCCACCGCCCCGTCCACGGCCGCGCCGGCGTCGTCTACACGCTCACCGTGGACGACACCGACCGTGTCGCGACCTTCCTCGCCGGTCGGGGGCTCGAGGTCCGGGCGTACTCGTCCGCCGTCGGGCCCGATGAGCGCCAGGCCGTCGAGGACGACCTCCTCGCCAACCGGCTCGACGCGGTGGTCGCGACCTCCGCGCTCGGGATGGGCTACGACAAGCCCGACCTCGCGTTCGTGGTCCACCTCGGGGCGCCCTCGTCGCCCGTGGCGTACTACCAGCAGGTCGGGCGCGCCGGCCGTGCCATCGACACCGCCGAGGTCGTGCTCCTGCCGACGGCGAAGGACGAGGCGATCTGGCGCCACTTCGACCTCGCCGGCATCCCCTCCCAGGCCGAGACCGATGCCCTGCTCGAGGCGCTCGACCGAGAGGAGCCGCGGTCGTTGCCGGCCCTCGAGCAGCGCGTCAACGCGCGCCGGTCACGCCTCGAGCTGCTCCTGAAGGTCCTCGACGTCGACGGCGCGGTGGACCGCGTCCAGGGTGGCTGGGTCGCGACCGGCGAGGGCTGGACCTACGACGAGGCCCGCTACGGCCAGCTCGCCGCGCTCCGCCGCCAGGAGCACGCGGCGATGCGCCGGCTGACGACCGGCGAGGTCGACCGCTGCCTCATGCGCTTCCTCACCGGCCTGCTCGACGA
>JAHWKB010000342.1 GCA_019348115.1 Actinomycetota bacterium
CGCCTCGCGGCGCGGTAGGTCGTGACGAGCCGGTCGATGTTCTGCGCCGACGCCAGCACCGCGACCATGCCGTCGGTCGTGCGGAGCGTCCCGACGAGGTCGTCCTCGACGTCCTGCTCGCTCGGTCCGGCACCCGGGAGCTCGTCGCCGGCGCGGATCGAGGTCCCCTCCATGAGGAGCACGTCCGCCGGCGGGGGAGCGGCGCACAGCTCGTCGAACAGCCGGCGCTTGCGCCCGTGGCCGCGGATGTCGCCCGTGTAGAAGAGCCGCCGCCCGCCCGCCTCGATCAGGAGCGAGTACGCGTCGAACGCCGAGTGGTCGGCGAGGTACGGCGTCACCTCGAACGGGCCGAGCGACAGCGTCTCGCCGTGCCGGAGGTGGCCGGCGAGCCTCGGCGGGCGGCTGACGGGGGAGAAGAACGCGGCCGCGTCGAGGACGCGGTGCGCCTCCTCCCCGAGGTAGACCGGCACGTGCGGCGGGAGGTCCGTCGCGAGGCCGTAGTGGTCGAGGTGGCCGTGGCTCAGCACCACGCCGTGGAACGACGGGTCCGGCTCGGCCAGGCCCGCGACGTCCGGGAGCGGCACGACCTCGTCCCAGCCGGCCGTCAGCGGCCGACCGAGGTCGAGGACGAGCCGCTCGCCGTCGGCGTCGAGCTCGATGCAGCTCCCGCCGATCTCGTGGGCGCCGCGGTGGATGGTGGCCTCCATCACCAGCGGTTCCGCTTCATCTCGCTCGCCCGGTAGTGCATGCGCTTCGCGTTCATCGCGTCGTGGACACCCGGCGCGAGGAACTCGGCCGTCGCCTCGAGGTCGTCGGCCTTCTTCCGCAGCTGCTCGCCCCGGTCGGACGACGCCGCCATCGCGCGGAGCGTCGTCGTCGTGTCGTCGAGGAGCGCGCGGGCCGCGTCGAAGTCGCCCTCGTCGGCGAGCCGCCGCGCGTCCTCCGTCGCCTTCGCGGCGAGGAGGACCGTCACCTCCTCGGTGACGTCCGGGTCGGCGATGGCCGTCGCCGCCTCGTCGGCCGAGACGAGGTTCACCATGAGCGGGTAGGTCACCTCGTGCTGCTCGACCGTGTCGCCGACGGTGACGTAGCGCACGACCACCTCGGCGAGCTTCGCCGGCCCCAGCGCGGCGAGCTCGGGGACGTGCAGCTCGAACACGAAGCGGAGCCGCTGGCCCGCGTAGGCGTCGCCGAGCTGCACCTGCACGCCGTCGGAGAGCCCGACGCTCGGGTAGTCGTTCAGCACCCGGATGACCTCGATCGGTCCCGTCGGGCGGATCTCGACCGACACGTTCTGCGCCGCGAGCTGGACGAGGCCGCTGAACTCCTCGGCGAAGATCCGCGGGGCGTCGTCGACCGTCTCGGCGAACCACCCGACGCCACCCCCGGCGTCCGCCATGTCGGTGAGGAGCTGCTCGTCGAAGTCGGCGCCGTACCCGATGGTCGTGGTGCCGATGCCTGCGGCGGCGGTCCGGGAGGCGAGACCGGTGAGCTGTCCGCGGTCGGTGATGCCCTGGTTGGCCTGCCCGTCGGTGAGGAGGAGCACCCTCCGGGCGCGACCGTCGGCGCTTGTGCGCTCGAGCTCCTCGCGGCCCTTGAGCCAACCGCCCGAGAGGTTGGTCATGCCGCCGTCGTGGATGCCGGCGATGGCCGCCTTCATCTGGCCTGGCTGCACCTGCTGGAGCGGCACGACGAGGTCCACCGTGTCGTCGAACGTGACGATGGCCAGCTCGTCGGTCGGCTGGAGCTGGTCGACGAGGTAGGCGGCGCAGCGCTTCACCGTCTCGAGCTTCTCGCCCGACATCGAGCCGGAGCGGTCGAGGACGAGCGCGAGGCTCAGCGGGGTCCGGTCGCGGTCGGCCGGGAGGGTCGGGGCGGTGAGCTCGATCATCGCGTGGACGTCGTGCTCGGTCTCGAGGGCGAGCAGCTGGTGCTGGAGCTTCAGGTCGATCTGCAAGGTGGTCCTGCTCTCTTCATCGGTCCGGTACGGCTTCGGGTGTCGGTGATTCGTGACTGGGGTTGGGTCAGGCCGCGAGGTCGAGGTCGGAGCGGAGGGGGGCGGACACGTGGGCCACAGGTTCGTGACCCACGTGCCACCCTCCGCAGCGGTTGCACGCATAGGCGTGCACCCGCTCCCCCTGTTCGCGGAGGCTTCGTGCGTCCCGCCGGGCGGTCCGGAGACCGACCCGGCGCTTGCGGACGCAGGACCGGTGCGAGGTGGTCGGTGTGAGCAGCTGCCGGTCGTGCTCGGCCACGGCGGCGATGTCCTCGTCGCCGAAGCTCCGCTCGACCCGGCGGCAGCCCGCCAGCACCTCGTTCGCGGTGTGCTGGTTCGCGCTGATCTGCGTTGTCCCCAGCTCCATGTCCCCGTCCTTCCGTTGCGTCCGGTGTTGCCGTACGTTCAGAAGGTTCGCTGCTGGGTGTGACACCGAGTACGCTGACAGCGATGTAACTACACCTTGCCGTGCGCGGAGCGTGACAACATGGCGGATAGTTCGGACGATCTACGCCGTTCCCTCCGCGTGCTGCGGGCCGAGCGGGACCTCACGCAGAAGGCGCTCGCCGAGGCGGCCGACCTCTCGCCGGCGTACGTCTCGCAGATCGAGTCCGG
>JAHWKB010000343.1 GCA_019348115.1 Actinomycetota bacterium
GCGTGCGTCGACGACGGGTTGCCGACCTCGTCGCCGAGCCACCGCAGGAGCTCCTGGCGCACGGCGGGGCGCACCACCGTGGAGGCGGCGTGGTCGAGGTACACGGACGGAGGAGGCACGCGCGGAGCGTGCCGCGGCGGGCGCGGCGGCGCACGCCAGCGCGCGTTCCGACCCCGACCGCGGGCACCGCCAGGACCGTGAGCAGCTGAACCCCGGATGATGGGATGCGCTGCTCACGGTCCCTCACCTGCTCACGGTCGGGACGGGACCGCGCGGTAGCGTCGCCGGCGTGCACGCCGGTCGACGACGAGGGAGGCACGATGCTGACGCCGCCGACGCCGCACCGGGTGGTGCCGCTCGTGACCGAGCTCGGGACCGTCGCCGGCCACCGGCTCGTGCTCCTCTCCGTCGAGGTCTACGCGACCTGGAGCGACCTGCGGTTCGCGCGCATCGACGTCGCGAGCGAGCGGCCGCTCCCGCGCCGGGTCCCGCCGGCCGAGGCGTGGACCGTGACCGGGCCGGACGGGCCGATCGAGGTCCTCGACGCCGTGGGGCGCGGCGACCGGGCGTTCTCCAACGGCGAGGTGCGGCTCGCGGCGAGCCCGAGCGACGCCGGCGAGACGTGGACGGTCGAGGTCGAGGTGCTCGCCGGCGAGGAGCCGGTCACCGCGACCGTCGAGCTGCCACCGGTCTGACCGGGAGGCTCAGCCGCGCTGCCGGAGGTGGTGGAGGCGGCGCCCGAGCCGGAGCGCCGCCTCCAGCTGCTTCGCCTGTCCGGGCACGAGGTGCTTCTGTCCGAAGCGGGTGGCGCCGGCGACGAACCAGCTCCAGCGGTCGTCGGTCACGTCCTCGTCGGAGAGCGTCCCGGTCGAGCCGTCCGCGTGGCAGAACGGCGTGCAGGGCAGGATCCGCACCTCCCAACCGGCCTCGCGCGCCCGGTAGCAGATGTCCGCGTCCTCCCAGTAGAGGTAGAAGTCCTCGTCGAGGCCACCGAGCTCGTCCCAGCACGACAGCCGCACGATCATCGTCCCCCCGATCACGTGGCCCTCGACGCGCATGTCGTCGAGCTGGCGCGAGGCCTCGGCGATCGTGGAGCGGGCCCGGAGGACGGCGCCGGCCGCCGCGCGCAGCCGGACCGGCTCGTAGCCGGCGGCGAACGTGAGCGCGCGCCGGATCGAGGTGGGACCCCAGGCCGACGGCAGGCGCTCGCCATCGGGGTCGAGCAGCGGTCCGGTGGCGATGCCGACCCGCCGGCGCTCGGCGAACATCCGGGCGAGCTCGGTGAGCGACGGCCCCTGGAGGCGGACGTCGGGGTTGAGGAGCGCCACGACCGAGACACCGTGCTCGCGCAGGGCCTCGACGCCGGCGTTGCAGGAGGCGGCGTAGCCGCGCGCGGACGACGCGACGATCAGCTGGTGGTCGCCCACGTCCGGGGGGCCCGACGGGGACGCGTCGTCGACCACGACGACGGGGACGTCGGGCTCGTGCGCCGCGAGGCTGTCGAGGAGGTCGCCGACGACCGCACCCGACTCGTGGGTGACGACGACCACCCCGATCCGTCGCGCCATCCGTCCTCCTCCGTCCCGGCCCCTACGGTACGGCGGACCGGATCGGGCGCGACGTCCGGCCGGCCGACGGGCGGACGACCGAGGAGCGGACATGGCAGCAGGCGGACACGAGCGGTTCCGGGAGCGGGCCCGCGACCTCGGCCTCGAGATCCGGTCACAGCGCTTCCCGGACGGCACGCGGACGGCGGTCGACGCCGCCGCGGCCGTCGGGTGCGAGGTCGGACAGATCGTGAAGTCCCTCGTGTTCGTCGTGGACGGCGACCCGGTGCTGGCGCTGACGTCGGGGGCCAACCGGGTGGACACGCGGCGGCTCGCCGCGGCCCTGGGTGGCGACGCGGCCCGCAAGGCGGACGCGGACGAGGTGCGCGCCGCGACGGGCTACGCCATCGGCGGGACGCCCCCGGTCGCGCACGACCAGCCGCTGCGGACCGTGGTCGACCCGGCGCTCCTCGACTTCGACGAGGTGTGGGCCGCCGCCGGGACCCCGCAGGACGTCTTCCCGGTGGCGCCGGATCGGCTCGTCGAGCTCACCGGTGCCGAGGTCGTCGACGTCACCGAGCGCGGCTGACCCACGGCGGCACGCCGTCCGCCGGCGCGGGCAGACGCGAACGCGCCCCCGCGTCAGGTCAGGTCGGCGAAGACGGACCCGAGCTCCTCGATGCGACGCTCGAGGAGGACCGGATCCGGCACGAGCTCGACCTCGAGCTGGTCGCTGCCGACCGCGTTCCGGAGCCGGCGGGCGAGCCCCTCGAGCTCGGCCTCGCCGACGCGGCCGGCGAGCTCCACCACGACCCGGTGCGTCCGCGCGCGGGGGCCGGTCTGGGCGACCTCGATGCGCCACACCGACACGTCGGCGAGACCCGCGAGCACCACCGCCGCCCCCCGCAGGTCCACCCGCTCCTCGCCAGCGGCCGTCGTCGCGACGGGCTGCCAGGCGTTCGGGAACGGCTCACCCACGATGCGCGGGACCG
Source organism: Actinomycetota bacterium (assembly GCA_019348115.1). GTDB lineage: Bacteria > Actinomycetota > Nitriliruptoria > Nitriliruptorales > Nitriliruptoraceae > JAHWJY01. The sequence continues at coordinate 2,540 of JAHWKB010000343.1, forward strand.
TGCGGCCGCACGCGGGACAGGCGTCGGTCGAGAGCCCCTCGACGTACGCGCCGGTCTGGTAGCGGAGGAA
>JAHWKB010000344.1 GCA_019348115.1 Actinomycetota bacterium
CCGAGGGGCCGGAGCAGGCCGCGCTCGCGCACGCGATCGTGAAGCTCGCCCACGCACTCGGCATGGGGACCGTCGCCGAGGGCGTCGAGGAGCCCGAGCAGGAGGCCGTGCTGCGGGCCTGGGGCTGCACCCAGGGCCAGGGCTGGCGCTGGTCGGGTGCGCTGCCCGCCGAGGACGTCGGGTCGTGGCTCACCGACCGCGTCGTGGTCATCCCGGAGGACTCGGCGACGGCCAGGAGCTGAGCCGTCCCGTCGCCGTCAGGTCGGGCGGCGGCCGCGGCGTTCCTCCGGGTGCCGCACCGACAGCGCGACGACCGGCCCGTCGCGTCCGTCGACGCGCCAGGCTGTGCTCGACAGGCGGATGCGCCGGCCGTCGGGGCGTTCGACCTCACGGTCGAGCTGCACCGTCTCGCCGGTGGCGGTGTCCCGGACGGTCCGACGCCAGGCGTGCTCGTCGTGCGGGGCCAGGACGGTGCTGGGGGAGCGTCCGACGATCTCGGTCGGCTCCCGGTCGACGATGTGCCGCAGCCCGGCCTCGGAGCACCACACGATCCGGCACTCGTCCGGTTCGACCACGCTCACGATGAGATCCTCGCGGTCGCTGGAGAGCTCGGCCAACCGCCGGATGGCGTCGTGGTCGAGCGTCCCCTCTGGCGGCGTCACCATGTCTCCCCCGTGTCGCGGTCGTCGGCGCCGACCCTAGGTTCGACGCCGGCCCGCAGGTTCCCCTGTCCTGACCGCGCGGGCACCGCCCTGCGCGCGCGGAGAGCGCGGAACGTCCCGTTCGTGCCGGGATCCGTCACGGACGGGCGCCGCCCCCGTTCCCTCCGCCGTTCCCTCCGCCGTTCCCTCCGCCCGGCGCGACCAGGTAGGTGTCGAGTGGGGCGGTGTCGGTCACGACGAGGAGCTGGTCGCTGAGGAGCTCGAACGACGCCGTGAACCCGGGGACGAGGTTCGCACCACCGATCAACGGGATGAGGAGGACCGCGGCGACCGGGACCCGGCGACGGCGGTAGCGGACGTCGGCCGTGAGCCCCGCGACGGCGACGACGATCACCGCCGCGAGTGCCCCCATCGTCCGGGGGTCGACGAGGACGGAGATGACGCGCCATGCGCCCGGGATGGTCCACCGCACGACGCCGACGACGTCGTCGTTCGATGTGCGCCAGTGGTCGGGCCGGGCGGTGTTGTCGCCCTGGGTGATGATCCCGGCATCGTCGCGGCCGATCACACGGTGGACCACCAGAGGCCCCGAGGGGTGCCGGGCGATGAGGACGTCACCGACCTCGGGGGTCGGGTCACGGAAGCCGATGGCGAGGTCGCCGGCGTGGAAGGTCGGCTCCATCGAGACGCCGCGCGTCAGGACCGGGGTCATCGGCCCGCCGAGTGCCGACGGTGCGATGGTGACGTACCAGGTCGCGACGACGGCGAGGAGGACGTGCCAGCGGGCCCGTCCTCCTCGCAGCACATCGCGACCTCTCATGCGATCACGCGCCGGTGATGACGACCGACACCTTCTCCACCAGCGAGGCGTCCGCCGTGAGCGTCGCGTCGGCGGCCAGGTCCAGGACGATGTCGGAGACACCGTCGGCCGTGAGCGAGGTCGCCACGACGCTGTCGACGGCGGCCCCGGCGGCGTCCATGAGGGTGACCGTCGCGGCCTGCCCGGTGCACGCAGCCGAGACGTTGCCGAGGGTGACCTCGACGACCTCGTTGACCACCCCGGCCCGGACGCCGTACGACAGCGTGATGTCCCCCTCGGCGGGTGGGTGACAGGCGGCCACGGTGGCGGTCGCGGCACCGAGGTCATCCGTGGCCACGTTGAGGCTCGCCGTCAGACCGGCGGTGAGCCCGAAGGCGGACAGGGCGATGACGGCGGTGAGGACGGTCCGGCGCGACATGGAGGTCTCCTCGTTCGGGGTCGCCGACAACATCGGCGCGACCACTCACCGTCCGGACCGTCCGGGTAGACGGTGTCTGGTCCGGCTGGACCAGAAGGACTAGGACGTCCATGACCCGGACGCCCGAGTGCTGCCCGGAGCGCCGGTGTCATCCCTATGGAGTAGTCCCCCTGTCGGACTAGTCCATGATGAGGATGGGGCAGATGGCCTACGCGGCTTCCGTGCGACCTGCGCGCTCGACCGCGGGACCGAGGCGGATGGTCACCCCGCTGACCGCGTCAGCCGGCACCGCCCGCTCCAACAGGACGTCCGTGCGGGGACTCCGGGCGACCGCGTAGCCGGGCACTCCCTCCACGACGACCCTCAGTCGATGGCCCGCACAGTCGGAGGAGATGCCCGTGACGGTCACCCCCTCGACGACAGGTCCCCCGGCGTGACCGAGCACGAACGCGGTGGCGACGCCCTCGTGACCGCAGGAGGTTCCAGCGCCGTCGAACGACCCGGAGGTCTCGACGCCGCCCGCCGCGCCCGCGCTGGCCCCCGCGGCGAGTGCGGGGACCGCGGACGCCAGTGCGACGGAGAGGACCGCGACGGCCCGACGTGCGAAGCGCAGCATGGGGTCCTTCCCTGCCGGGACCGGGAGCCTGCCTCCGCTCCCTCGTCTCGATCTGTCGACAGATCTGACGAGAACGTAAGGGCTACGGGG
>JAHWKB010000345.1 GCA_019348115.1 Actinomycetota bacterium
GTAGTCGCCCAGGCGGGGGTCGCCCGGGTCCGTGACGCGGATCACCTCACCCATCGCCCGCACGCTACCCGCCCCCTCCGCGACGGGAACCCGCACCATGGCGGGTTCCTGACCTGCCGCCGTGCGGTGGTCGGTCGTGGCCGCCGGTCGCGGCGACGGGAACCCGCGCCATGGCGGGTTCCCGTCGTTCCACAGGCGGGGTGAGGTCGGCTCAGCGCTCCCCGCCGCCGGCGGGCAGGCTGGCCCGCATGCGCACACTCCCGGATCCCGCGGCCGCGCTCTGCGCGAAGCAGCACAACGTCATCGCGCGGCAGCAGCTCCTGCGGTGGATGACGGCGAAGGCCGCCGACGGCCTCGTCCGTCACGGCACGCTCGAGACGCTGCAACGCGGCGTGTACGGGGTCGTCGGCGGCGCGTCGCCGGCGGAGCAGGAACCGATGGCCGCGCTGGTGCGCGCACGTCCGGGGGCACGGCTGACCGGTCCGCTCGTCCTCGGCCTGCTCGGCATCGAACCGTTCACGCGCGACGATCCCTACACGGTCCTGACCGCACCCGGGCGCCGACTGCGAGCGGTGACGTTCCCCCATCGACCGGACCCCTGCCCGGATCGCGCGATCACGCCGATCGGCCCCATGCCCTGCGTCCACCCCGTCGCGGCCCTCGTCGACGCCATCCCGGCGCTCCAGCCGCGCGAGCGGCGCGTCGCGGTGCACGTGCTCCGCCGACGGGGCCACTGGTCCGCCCAGCGCTTCGCCGTCGAGGCGGCAGCGCGGGGCACGTCCGATCCCGGCATCGCCATCCTCGCGGAGATGATCGCCGGCGGCGTGCTCGAGAGCGACTCGGCCGAGGAGGCCGGCCTGGGCGACCGGCTCCTCGCGATCGACGATCGCTTCGAGCCGCAGGTCTGGGTCACGCCGCGCATCCGCGTGGACTGGTTCCTGCGCCTGCTGCGTCTCATCGTCGAGTACCAGGGCGAGGTCGACCACGCCGGCGAGGACGCACGCCGGCGCGACGCGGCGCGGATCGCCGAGCTCGAGGCGCTGGGGATGCTCGTGGTCCCGGTGACCGCGGCCGACGTCGCCGACCCGGGCCTCGACGGCTGGATCCGCGGCATCCTCGCGGCACGGGAGTACGAGCTCGCGCGCGCCAGCCGCTGACGGGAACCCGCACCATGGCGGGTTTCTGGTAGCGCACGTCCCGCCGGCGACCTCGCCCGGCCCCCGGAACGACGGGAACCCGCACGATGGCGGGTTTCCGTCAGAGGTGGGGGGGGCGGGGTCAGGTGGGGACGGCGTGGAAGAGGTCGTTGAGGAGCTGCTCGAGCTCCTGGTCGTGGACCACGTGCTGGCCGGCGGCCGGGGAGGCCGACGGGACGCGCGAGACGCGGCGGAGCTTCCGGTCGCCGCCGAGCTCGTCGAGGATGTTCCAGATGCGGCCGTCGACGAACCCCCAGGGGCCCATGTTCTCGGGCTCCTCCTGGGCCCACACGACGTCGGTCGCGCTGGGGTAGCGCTCGAGGATGTCCTCGATCTGGCGCTCGGGCCACGGGTAGAGCTGCTCGACCCGCACGACCGCGACCGGCGACTCGCGCTCGTCGCGCTCGGACATGATGTCGTAGGCGACCTTGCCCGAGCACAGCACGACCGACCGCACCGCGTCGCGGTCCTCGACCGTCGGGTCGTCGATGGTCTCGAGGAAGCAACCGTCGGTGAACTCGGAGATGTCCGAGAACGCGCTCGGCGACCGCAGCAGCGACTTCGGGGTGAAGATCACCAGCGGCTTGCGGAGGTCGCGGTGCATCTGCCGGCGCAGGACGTGGAAGTACTGCGCCGCGGTGGTGGCGTTCACGACCTGGATGTTGTCCTCGGCGCAGAGCGTGAGGAAGCGCTCGATGCGCGCCGAGGAGTGCTCCGGACCCTGCCCCTCGTAGCCGTGCGGCAGCAGCAGCACGAGGCCGGACTCGAGGTCCCACTTGTCCTCGGCGGCGACGATGAACTGGTCGATGACGATCTGCGCCCCGTTGACGAAGTCGCCGAACTGGGCCTCCCACGCGACGAGCGCGTCACGCGCCTTCACGGAGTAGCCGTACTCGAACCCGAGCGCGGCGTACTCGGACAGGAGCGAGTCGTAGATGAGCCACTTGCCCTGGTTGCCGTCCGGGTCGAGGTCGCTGAGCGGCAGGTACTCCTCACCGGTCTCGTAGTCGACGGTCACCGCGTGCCGCTGCGAGAAGGTGCCCCGCCGCGAGTCCTGGCCGCACAGCCGCACGTCGGTGCCCTCGAGCAGCAACGTGCCGAACGCGAGGGTCTCGCCGAGCGCCCAGTCGATCGAGCCCTTCTCGTAGCGCTCCTTCGCCTTCTTGAAGATGCGGTCGAGCTTCGGGTGACGCTTGAAGCGCTCCGGCACGTCGAACTGCGCCGAGGCGACGCGGTCGAGGAGCTCCTTCTTCACGCCGGTCTCGACGCGCGACGGGATGGCCGAGGACTCGATGGGCCGGATCGCCTTCGGCGGCTCCGGCGGCGAGGCCTGCTTGGTCTCCTCGAACGCGGCCTCGAGCCGGTGCGAGAAGTCCTCGAGGTACTCCTCGGCCTGCTCGATCGAGA
>JAHWKB010000346.1 GCA_019348115.1 Actinomycetota bacterium
CAGCCGCCGCCGGAAGCCTCCGGCGGGACTCCTTTCACGTCCGGTCCTGTGAGGCCGGGGAGGAGACGACCGTGCCCCTGTCCCGTCGTGCCCGTACCTCGCCGACGTGGCCCCTCCCGTGAGGCAGGTCCTCTCCGCTGACGACCTCTCGCGCGCCCTCCGTCGGCTCGCCCACGAGCTCATCGAGGCGCACAAGGGTTCGCACGACCTCGTCCTCATGGGCATCCGCACCCGGGGCGTGCCCCTGGCCGCCCGGCTCGCGCGCCTGATCGGCGACATCGAGGGCACCGAGGTGCCCCATGGCTCGCTCGACGTGACGCTCTACCGCGACGACATCGGCCGGCGCGGCCCCCTGCCGCTCGGCGAGACGTCGTTCCCGTGCGACATCGACGGCCGCACCGTCGTGCTGGTCGACGACGTCCTCTTCACGGGCCGGACCATCCGTGCCGCGCTGGAGGCGGTCCTGGAGTTCGGCCGCCCCGAGGCGATCCGGCTCGTCGTGGTCGTCGACCGTGGGCACCGCCAGCTCCCGATCCGCGCCGACCACGTCGGCAAGAACCTCCCGACCGCGTTCGCCGAGCAGGTGAAGGTGCTCCTCGAGGAGATCGACGGCGAGGACGGGGTCGTGTTCCTGAACGGCGACGAAGCGGAGGTGCACGCGTGACCACGGCCGCCCCCCTCACCAACCTCATCTCGATCGAGGACCTCGACGCCGCCCAGGTCGAGCTCATCCTCGACACCGCCGAGCAGCTGCGCGAGATCGCCGAGCGGCCCATCAAGAAGGTGCCGACGCTCCGGGGCCGCACCGTCTGCAACCTGTTCCTCGAGGACTCGACCCGCACCCGGCTGTCCTTCGACATCGCGGCCAAACGGCTGTCGGCGGACGTCATGAACTTCTCCGCCAAGGGGAGCTCGGTCAGCAAGGGCGAGTCGTTCAAGGACACGGCGCTCACGCTGAAGGCCATGGGTCTCGACGCGGTGGTGGTCCGGTCGCACAGCTCCGGCGCTCCGCTGCAGCTGTCGCGCTACCTCGACGTCCCGGTGCTCAACGCCGGCGACGGTTGGCACCAGCACCCGACGCAGGCGCTCCTCGACATCTTCACGATGCGCCGCCACCTCGGCCGGCTCGAAGGGCTCAAGGTCGCGATCGTCGGCGACATCCTCCACTCACGCGTCGCCCGCAGCGAGGTCCAGGCCCTGAAGCTCATGGGCGCCGAGGTCACGCTCGTCGCGCCGCCGACGCTGCTGCCGCCGGCGGTCGCGACGTGGGGCGTCGAGGTCGCCGCCAGCCCGGACGAGCTCCTCCCGGAGCTCGACGTCCTCTACGTCCTCCGGGTCCAGCGAGAGCGCATGAACCGTGGGTTCTTCCCGTCGAGCCGCGAGTACGCGCGGTTCTGGGGCATCGACGCGCCACGGATGGACATGCTGAAGCCCGAGGCCATCGTGATGCACCCGGGCCCGATGAACCGCGGGGTGGAGATCACGGGTGACGTCGCCGACAGCGACCGCTCGGTCATCGTCGAGCAGGTCACGAACGGCATCGCCATCCGGATGGCCTGCCTGTACCTCCTCCTCGGCGGCCACGACGTGCGGGAGGAGAACTGATGGCGGACCTGCTCCTGAAGGGCGGACGGGTCCTCGACCCGTCACGCGACCACGACGGCGTCGCCGACGTGCGCATCGCCGGCGACGACATCGTCGAGGTCGGTGCCGATCTCGCCGCCGACGGCGAGGAGGTCCTCGACTGCGCCGGCCTGTGGGTCGCGCCCGGCTTCGTCGACCTCCACACCCACCTGCGCGAGCCCGGCTTCGAGGACGCCGAGGACGTCGCGACCGGCTCGGCGGCCGGTGCCGCCGGCGGGTTCACCGCGCTGTGCCCGATGGCCAACACCGACCCGGTCTGCGACTCCGCCGCCGTCGCCGAGATGGTCTGGCGCCGCGGCCGCGAGGTCGGGCTCGCCGACATCTTCCCGGTCGGGTCCGTCACGCGCGGGATGGCCGGTCAGGAGCTCACCGAGTTCGGCGAGCTGCACCACTCCGCCGCCCGCGTCGACATGTTCTCCGACGACGGCAAGCCGGTCGCCGACGCGCTCGTGATGCGCCGCGCGCTGCAGTACGCCACGGCCTTCGACGCGGTCATCTGCAACCACTCCGAGGACCCCGACCTCACCTCGGACGCCCAGATGAACGAGGGCGTGATGTCCTCGGTGCTCGGTCTCCCGGGCTGGCCGCACGAAGCCGAGGAGATCATGGTCGCCCGCGACCTCATCCTCGCCCACGGCCTCGGCGCGCGTCTGCACGTCCCGCACGTCTCGACGAAGGGCACGGTCGAGCTCATCCGCGCCGCGAAGGCGAAGGGCGTGCGCGTCACCGCCGAGGTGACCCCGCACCACCTCTCCCTCGACGACACCCGGATCACGAGCTACGACCCCAACCTCAAGGTGAACCCGCCGCTGCGGACCGCGGAGGACGTCGAGGCGCTCCGTGCGGCGCTCGCCGACGGGACGATCGACTGCGTCGCCACCGACCACGCGCCCCACCCGCCCGAGCAGAAGGACCAGGAGTGGGAGCACGCCCCGTGCGGGATGCTCGGCCTCGAGA